>DATFCF010000675.1:0-8970 GCA_035253445.1 Mycobacterium sp. | reverse complement strand
TACGGATCGGGCGCTGACTAACCCGCAAGGCCAGCACCTCGACGCCGTCACCGACCAGCGCGGGCAACATCCGTGGGCGGTTGCCGAGAACGGAAATCAATTCGACGGCGCGGCCCCGGACGACGGGTCCTTGCTCGCCGTATGCCCAGCCGGCGTCGGTGGCCACCAATCGCAGTCCACGGCTGTTGCGGAATGCCGGCACGAACGGATTGGGCACGGCCACTTGGGTGTTCAGCACCGCGATCGCCGCATCCGCCGGCACCGACGGCTCGCGCTCGAGCGCGAACACGATGTCGAGTTCGTGGGTGATGTGGTCGCCGAGCAGCAGCCTGCGGGGAAAGTAGCGACCCAGTCCGCGTGGCCGCTTGGCCAGCCGCTCGAAGTCGTCGAGTAACTCGCCGGGACTCCGTGTCGCGGCCAGCGAGCGCGCGATTGCGGCGTTGGCGCGGTCGAATGACCCGGCGTGACGCAGCATCTCGGCAACCAGCACGCCAGGCCCCGCGCGGTACCCGATCACCAGGTGGGCCAGCACGTCGTGGTTGGACCAGCCATCGCACAAGCTGGGCCGCGCCCAGTCATCGGCGTCCAGGCTTTCCGCCATTGCACGGAATCGTTGGCCGTTGGACCGCAAGAGATCACGGACGGACATCGAGATGCTCCTGCAGAAAGGCGGTTTGGTCAGCCAGCACCTGGGCGACGAGCGGCGGATGATAGATCGCGAAGTGGTCGGAATCGTAGTGCCGGGCCACGCCGCGGGGTGCGCGACGCGCCACCATGGCGGCGTACTCGGGATCCATCAGCGTCTCGCGGTCACACACGCATACCAGCAATGGCGCCTTGATCTTTCGCGCATGCCGAATCGCCGAAGTCGTCACCATGGCAACGGCATCGGCGGCCGCGATCCGGTTGTCGAAGTGCCCGCCCGGCGGCACGGTGGAGTTCCAACCGCCTTCGGCGCCCGCGACGGTGACCATCGCCAGGCTGCCCGGCGGTCCGACGATCGGCACGTACCTGCGACCACGTCGCGTCATCACTCGCAGCGCGTCCTGCACGATCGCGGGCGTGATCCGCAGCGCCGCCAGCAGACCCAGCCGCCTCGCGGCTCCCGGCCCGTGCACGATCGGGCACTGCACCACCGCGACCGCCACATCGCCGCGGCTGGCCGCTACTCGGATCACGTTCATGCCACCGAGGCTGGTGCCCCACAGCCCGATACGCGCAGAGTCGATGTCCAGGCGGGCCTTCAGATGAGCCAGTGCCGCCGCGACGTCATGTTGCTGTGCGCGGGTCGAAATATGTTGCCGCGGTTCGCCGCCCGACGCGCCGGTATTACGGTAGTCGAACGCAAGAGTCGCGATTCCCGCTGCGGCGAAGTGCTGCTCGTATTGCGGCAACATCATGTCGTGCGTAGCGCCGAGGCCATGCAGCAGGACAACCGCCGGATGCGGGCCTGCGCCCGGCGGCAGCGTCAGCCACGCCGCGCATCGGACGCCTCGAGAACGGAAGTCAACCCTTTGGGTCGGCATAGTCGTTGGCATCGTCATCCTTCCCGATAAGTACAACGTACGTATCAGCTAGACTGCTTTACGTACGCTGTACTTGTCAAGAGGAGAAGGCGAGCATGTCATGCGGGCACGGTTCACCACCGACGAAATCGCCGCCGCGGCATTGGGGATTGTCGACACGGCGGGACTGAGCGGCCTGAGCATGCGCGCGCTGGCGGCCGCGCTGGGTACCGGACCGATGACGGTCTACAACTATGTCAGCGACAAAGAGGGCCTCGAGGAGCTCGTCGTCGCCGCAGTGGTCGCGGAGGTAACGGTGCCGGAACCGACCGACGACTGGAAGCAGGACGTGTACGCAATCGCCGACGCGATGTGGCAGGGCGTTCGCGGCCATCCCGCCGCGATTCCGCTGGTACTCACCCGGCGTACGGCGTCGGCCACCGGATTCGCGGTCGCCGACGCCCTCATCGACGCGCTCGGACGGGGCCGACTGGCCGATCGCGACCGACTCGCGGCATTCCACGCCGTGCTGGGCTTTGTCGCCGGCGCCGCACAGGCCGAACTGGCGGGACCGTTGACCCGCCGAGGCACCGCGGGGGAAGCCGCGGCTCGCATCCGAGACGTGGCGGGCGCGGAGTATCCGAACGTCGAGGCGCTGTCCGGGGTCGCCATGCAGATATCGGTCGAAGAGGATTTCGACCGCGGGCTGCAGATGCTGCTCGACGGCATCGCCGCGCGCAGCCGATCGGGACAGCGCCGCTAGCCCACCGAGTGCCCGCGCTGCTCTTCCTGACCGCGGTAGTCGTCGGCCATTCTGTGAACGTGCTCGGGCAGCGCTCCCGTCGCCACGTCGGCGAGGCTCGTCTCCTCCAGCACCGATCGCATGCTGGCCCGTAGCGCGCGCCACACGTCGGTCAACGCCGCGGTCGGCCCCGAGTACGGCAGATCACCAAGCCCGATGTCGCGAACGCTGGCCAGCGGCCCGTCGATGCAGCGCAACACGTCGGCGATGCTGATGTCGGCGGCGGCGCGGGCCAGTTCATACCCGCCTTCGCGGCCGCGGTGGCTGCGCACCAGTCGGTCGGTGCGTAGATCCGAGAGGATGTCGACGAGAAACTGCGGCGGGATGCCCTGGGCCTTGGCCAGATCGTCGGTCTTGACCAGTACGCCTACGTCGACAGTCGCCAGTTGCACCATGGCGCGGACGGCATATTCCGCCTTGGCCGACATCCGCATTCTGGGCATTCTGCCACCCAGCTGTGGCAGAACCGGCTAAGCCGCCGTCAGTCCGGGATGGCGGAAGAGTCGGCGACCACGACACCGAACAGGTCGGCGATAGCGGCAAGGCTGGCGGTCTGTACCGCCGCCGCAGGCACCGTGGCGTCATTGAGGCCGGGTAGTGCGCGGGTGGCGGTGGCTGCGGCGACGACCGTCGGCGAGTATCCGAGGTTGAACGCCCCACGCGCGGTCGAGTTCACGCACATGTGCGTCATGAATCCGGCGAGCACGAGGTTCGATGCAGTAGATGTCTTCAACAGGTCGTCAAAGTCCGTTTGCACGAATGCATTCGGATAGTTCTTCACCACCACCTGCTCACCGTTGCGCGGGGCCAACCGAGACACGATCGAGCCGCTCTCCCCCTCGATGTCATACAGCGATCCCGGACCATCGTCGTGCTGGATGTGGATGATCGGGATGCCGGCCGAGCGGGCACGGTCGAGCAGCGCCTCCGCCTCGTCAAGGGCCGCCTGCACGCCTTCGAGTTCCATCACACCGCCGGTGTAGGTGTTTTGGCAGTCGATCAGGACAAGCGTCGATTCAGCCAGGCCGACCGGCTGCTGGGGCAGACCGGCAAGGGTGCGCAGGGTTGGTGTCGTCACGCCGCCGAGCGTACTGTGCGCCGTTTTGCCGAAGCGAATCTCCCAATGATGTCGACGAATTGCTTCAGATGCTCGCTACGGTCGACGTTTACCGGTCCCGGCGCGTACCACACCGTGGCGCCCACAACGCCGTCGGTCGTTCGCTGCAGCCGCAGCTGTCCCACAGGCTCTCGAAACACTGTCAGTCTCGTCGCCTGTTCGCCGTCGACGACGATCTCGGCTTGCAAGGGGCGGCCGTCGACCCGCTTGACGGTTACCGTGCTCGCGTTCTTGACGACACGTATCCGACCTACCTCGAGGTCTCCGCCGGCGCCGATCTGGATCACCCCTCCGATGAGCGGCACACTGAGTTCAACTGTCCCGCTGGGCATTTCGTCAAGATCATCCGATGCGAATGCTGTCCAATCGTGCGTCCGGCTATCGACAATGGTTTTCATCGACATCGGATGGATGGTACATCGCCTTACCGTGGTTGTCGAAAATGGTTCCCATTAAGGCCGGTGCTTTGCGCGGGGCAGTCGGCTCATATTCGTTGTGACCGCCGGGGTTGTGCTGTGCGGCGTAGGTGTTTTTCCGCGAGGGTGTCAGACCCACAGCCTGACCCGGATTGCGAACAGGTCGACCGCACCCTGCGGCTATGGTGCGACAGCGGTTCCCGGCGTCTATCAGAACGTGCCGACCGACTCTCCTACAGCCGCAGGCCCGTCCGCGACGGCCAGCGCCGAGGCGCACAGCCGACGACATCCGCGGCCATGCGGAGCTCATCGAGCACCAGGGGTCGCGCTCCGACGTCGTCCGGCTCGCCGACGCACTCGAGCGGGTAAGCAAGAGCCGGCGGGCCGCCACCGATCCGATGTCGCCGCCGAGCACGGACTATGCCGGGGCATAGACGCGATGAACTCGGCCGTGCATGACCTGAAAGCGCGCGTGTCCGGAGGTGGGCGACTAACCGCCGGTGACCGCGAGCACCGCGTCCGCGAACTCGGGGCGGCAGACCACCAAGTCCGGTAGCACCGGGTCTGGCCGGTTGTAGACCAACGGCGAGCCGTCGATGCGCGACGTGTGCAGCCCGGCCGCACGCGCCACCGCGACGGGCGCCGCGGAATCCCACTCGTACTGACCACCGGCGTGCACATAGATGTCAGACAGACCTTGCACGACGGACGCGACTTTGGCTCCAGCCGAACCCATTTCGACGAGCGTGCCGTTGAGCGCATCACGCACCGCGAGAGCGACGGCAGGCGGCCGGGTGCGCGACACCACGATCCGCGGGGTGTCGGGGGTCGCCGGAGGCGGTGTGACGGTCGGGGTTGCCCGCGTAATGCCTTGCGCCGGAAGAGCAACAGCGCCGGCGACCAGTTCGCCTGATTGCCAGAGCGCGACGTGCACCGCCCAGTCTTCGCGATCAAGCTCGGAGAACTCGCGGGTGCCGTCGAGCGGGTCGACGATCCACACCCGTTCCGCAGTCAACCGGACGGGGTTGTCAGCGCCCTCCTCCGACAGCACAGCATCCGCTGGTCGTTCGGCGGCAAGCGCTTCCATCAGGAAGTCATGGGATCTCTTGTCGCCAGCGGATTTACGTTCGGCCTCACTGGCATCGGCCAGCTCGGTGCGGACGTCGAGCAGCAGCTGGCCTGCCGCCGTCGCAAGGCGGGCCGCGACCTCGTGATCGCTCACCGGTGCTGTCCGCTCTTCGCGCAAGCGCTCATCGCCGGCTCTCCAGAAGCTCGATCACCATGTCGGCGAGTTCTTCGGTCGTACGGTCCGGAGTCAGCCGTATGTCCGGGTTCTTCGGCCGTTGATACGGGCTGTCGATCCCGGTGAAGTGCGTGATCTCACCGGACCGCGCCTTGGCGTACAACCCCTTCGGGTCACGGCGTTCGCAATCCTCCAGCGGGGTGTCGCAGAACACCTCGAAGAAGTCGAGGCCCGCTTCGGTGGTCACCTGCCTTGCCAGCGCACGGTGCTCCTCTAGCGGGCTGATCGCGGGAACCAACACCACCTGGCCGGAGTCGGCGAGAATGGCCGCGACGTGGGCCAGCCTGCGCTGGTTCTCGGCGCGATCGGCCATGGAGAACCCCAGGTCGGCGTTGAGGCCGTGCCGCAGGTTGTCCCCGTCGAGAACGTAAGCGGGGGTTCCCTTTTCGAGCAGCTTCTGCTCGACGAGCATTGCCACCGACGACTTTCCCGAACCCGACAACCCGGTGAACCACAGGGTCCGGCCCTTCGACAGCCTGTCGTCGGCGTTGCACAGCGACTCGTGGCGCACCGTGTTGGGGCTCGATGTGCGCGCGGTGACGAACGGCAGGATCATGCCGGCCGCCACCGTGCCGTTGGTGTGCGGGTCGATCAGGATGAACGAACCCGTCGCGGCGTTGCGGCTGTACTCATCGAGCAGTAGCGGAACCTGCGTGCGCAGTGAAATGCGGCCCAGCTCATTGAGTTTCAGCGCCGTCGCCGTCTTGTCGCGGTGCAAGGTGTTGACGTCGAGCCGGTAGTCGAGCGCGGTCACCTTGACCCGCGTGGTGCGGGTCGTGTGCTTGATGACATAGTCGCGACCCGGCTCCAGCGAGGCCGCGTCGGCCATCCAGCACACCGTAGCGTCGAATTCCTGTACCACCCTTGGCTGGTTGTTGGGCCGGGCGATCGTGTCACCGCGCGAGATGTCGATGTCGTCGGCCAGGCTGATCGCCACGGCCATCGGCGGGAACGCTTCCTCGACCGGGCCGCCAGGACCGTCGATCGTGGTGATGCGGCTTCTCAACCCGCTGGGGAGCACGACCACCTCGTCACCCGGCCGCATGACGCCGCTGGCCACGGTGCCCGCGTAGCTGCGGTGGTCATGATGGTCGTGGGACTGCGGCCTGATCACGTACTGAACCGGGAACCGCACGTCGACGAGGTTGCGATCGCCCGCGATGTAGACCTCTTCGAGATGGGACAGCAGCGACGGTCCGTCGTACCACGGCGTTTTCTCCGACTTGGTGACGACGTTGTCGCCGAGCAGAGCCGACAACGGAATTGTCGTCACATCATGGATATCCAGTCGGGCGGCGAACTCGTGAAAGTCGTCGCGGATCTTCTCGAATTGCTCACGGTCCCAGCCGATCAGGTCCATCTTGTTGACCGCCAGAACGATGTGGCGGATGCCCAGCAGGGACGCCAGGAACGTGTGGCGGCGGGATTGCTCCAGCAGGCCGTTGCGGGCGTCGACCAGCACGATCGCCAGTTGCGCGGTCGAGGCACCGGTGACCATGTTGCGGGTGTACTGAACATGTCCCGGAGTGTCGGCGATGATGAATTTGCGCCTGGGCGTAGCGAAGTAGCGGTACGCCACGTCGATCGTGATGCCCTGTTCACGCTCGGCGCGAAGCCCATCGGTGACCAGCGCAAGGTCGGTGTAGTCGTGCCCGCGTTCCTTGGAAGTGCGCTCAACGGAGGCCAGCTGGTCTTCCATGACGGCCTTGGAGTCGTACAGCAGCCGCCCGATGAGCGTGGACTTGCCGTCGTCGACAGATCCGGCGGTGGCCAGACGCAGCAGGGTGGTCATCAGGATTGTCCCTTCTTCGCGCGAGCGCTCATCAGAAATAGCCCTCTCGCTTGCGGTCTTCCATACCGGCCTCGGAGATCCGGTCGTCTGCGCGGGTCGCGCCGCGTTCGGTGAGCCGCGACACCGCGGTCTCGGCGATAACTTCGGACACCGTGCCGGCCAGCGACTCGACGCAGCCGGTGCAGGTGACGTCGCCGACGGTGCGGAATCGCACGGTCTTTTCGACGACCTCTTCGTCCTTGCGTGGCTGCAGGTACTTGTGCACGGCGAGCAGCATTCCGTCGCGCAGAAAGACCTGGCGTTGATGCGCGTAGTAGATGGACGGCAGCTTGATCTTCTCGGCGCCGATGTAGGACCAGATGTCGAACTCGGTCCAGTTCGACAGGGGGAACACGCGGATGTGCTCACCCTTGTGGTGGCGGCCGTTGTACAGGTTCCACAGCTCGGGGCGCTGCGCTTTGGGGTCCCACTGGCCGAACTCGTCGCGGAAGGAAAACACCCGCTCCTTGGCTCGCGCCTTTTCCTCGTCGCGACGCGCACCGCCGAACGCGGCGTCGAACTTGTTCTCGCGGATGGCACGCAGCAGCGTGACGGTCTGCAGCGGGTTGCGCGACGGGATGGTCTCGACGACGCGGCCGGCGTCGATGTCGTCCTGCACCTTGGCGACGATGAGCCGGACGCCTGCCTCTTCGACCAGCTGGTCGCGGGCCTGCAGCACCTCGTCGAAGTTGTGCCCGGTGTCGACGTGCATCACCGGAAACGGCAACTTGCCGGGCTTGAACGCCTTCAGCGCGAGATGGAGCATGACGATCGAGTCCTTGCCGCCGGAGAACAGCAGCACCGGCCGCTCGAACTCCGCGGCGACCTCTCGAATGATGTGGATGGCCTCGGCCTCCAGCGACCGCAGATGGCTCAGCTCGTAGCGGCCCGCCTGGTTGAGTTCGGTGGCCGCCGTCATCGCTTCCTCATTAAGTTGGTAGAAATGACCAGATTAATCGTCATAACCCGACATAAAACCAGCTCGGACGCGCGATGTCAACGCACCTACCAAAACGAGCAGGAGAGCCCAGGTTGCAGTTCACGTCGACCTGAGCGGCCGTGAATGTGCGGTGCGATATGCCGTGAACGGCGCGTTGCGTATGAAACCGCATTCTCATCCCCCACCGCGGAGCGCATCCCCTACAGCAGGTCACCCCGGACGGTGAAGCGGTCGCGAAGGCGATCGCCACCTACAAGGTCGGCTGACCCTCAGCTGATGAGCGGGCCGCCGGCCGGTTCCAGTGACGGCCCGATCGCGATCTTCGACCCCGGCGTGCGCCCCTTGCCCCATCCGATCCGCTCCCGGTAACTGCCGAGCAGCCCGCACCCCACGAGCGTCCGCTCATCGAGCGGCAGTTGCGGCGCGGTGAACGGAGATACGAACAACGCATCAGCGGGACAGTTCGCTTCACACTGAAAGCACGTCTGGCAGTCGTCGTGCCGACTGATCACCGGGACGCCGCCGACGCCGCGGTCGAATACGTTCGTCGGGCACACCTCGATGCACTTGTCGCAGCCGATGCACCGCTCGGCGGACACCAGCTCGATCACGACGCGACTCCGGCCAGTACCGCGTGTTCGGGCCGCACCCAGATGTCGTCGAGCCCGCCGGTGGTCAGCCGGTACTGCTGGGCCGGGTCCTGATCCGGATAGTCGAGCCGCTTGGCCATCCCGCGCGTCTCGTTGCGCGCTAGTGCGGTGCGATACATCCACCGTGCATGCGCGGTCATCGCCGCCGCCTGTCTGCTGCGCACCAGCTCCTCCCCCTCGCCACGCAGCGACTGCCGCACATCGGTCCAAATACTGTCCAGCGCAACGAGAGACGATGCGAGGATGTCACCACGACGCAGATAGTTCTTGTCGTACGGAAGAACCTCCCGCTGTACCGCCGTCACGACAGCGCGGTGATCGTCGAACGAGTCGGTGCCCGTGGGCCGGGCGCCGGCATCGCCGATCGCCGACACCCGACGGCCCGCCGCGCCGGAACCGACCGACC
>DATFCF010000674.1:0-2275 GCA_035253445.1 Mycobacterium sp. | reverse complement strand
AGCTGGCCGTATTCGATCCGCACGCTCAGCGGCCGGGTGGCGCAGCTGCGGCCGTTGTATCTACCGGCGGACCCGGCGGGCCGGACGAGTTATGAGCCGGGCGAGATCGCGCAGTGCGATTTCTGGTTCCCAGACATTGTGGTGCCGGTGGGGTTCGGGTATGCGCGCACCGCCAAGCAGTTGCCGGTGTTGACGATGGTGACGGGGTATTCACGTTGGTCGTCGGCGGTGCTGGTGCCTAGCCGTGGCGCGCATGATCTGTATGCCGGCTGGTGGCAGCTGATCGCAGCACTGGGTGCGGTGCCGCGGGTGTTGGTCTGGGATGGCGAGGGCGCGGTCGGCCGGTGGCGGCGCCGCCAGCCTGAGCTAACGGGTGAGTGTCACGCGTTTCGCGGCACGCTGGGGGCGAAGGTGATCATCTGCAAGCCGGCTGACCCGGAGGCCAAGGGTTTGGTGGAACGGTTCCACGATTATCTGGAAACATCTTTTTTGCCCGGTCGGTCGTTTGGCTCACCGGCTGACTTCAACGGCCAGCTGCAGGGATGGCTTGCGCGGGCGAACACCCGCCAGCATCGGGCACTGGGCTGCCGGCCGGCGGATCGCATTGACGCGGATCGTTTCGCGATGCTCGCCTTGCCACCGGTCGCCCCGGTGGTGGGCTGGCGGTCTTCGCAGCGGTTGGCGCGCGATCACTACGTGCGCCTGGACAGCAACGACTACTCGGTGCACCCGTCGGTGATCGGGCGGCGGATCGAGATCACTGCGGACCTGCACCGGGTCGGGGTGTTGTGCGATGGGCGCATCGTCGCCGACCACGAGCGGGTCTGGGCCAAACATCAGACAGTTCACGATCCCGAGCACCTCGCGGCCGCCACAACGTTGCGACGCCAGCGGTTTGAGGTCGTGCGCCCACCCGCAGAGACTGAGGTCGAGACCCGACGCCTGTCTGACTACGACGCGCTGTGCGGTGTCGATGGTGGGGTGGCGTGATGGCCACCAGCACACGCTCCACGGCAAAACCCGCACCCCGCGACCTGAATGCGGAGGTCGCGTTTTTGACCCGCGCGCTGAAAGCACCAACGCTGCGGCAGTCGGTCGACCGGCTCGCCCAGCGAGCTCGTGCGGAGTCCTGGACGCACGAGGAGTTCCTGATCGCCTGCCTGCAACGTGAGGTCGCCGCCCGTGAGTCACACGGCGGGGAGGGCCGCATCCGCGCGGCCCGCTTCCCTGCCCGCAAATCGTTGGAGGAATTCGACTTCGATCACGCCCGAGGGCTCAAACTTGACCTGCTCGCTCACCTTGGCACGCTGGACTTCGTCACCGCCCGCGACAACGTCGTGTTCCTTGGCCCACCCGGCACTGGCAAAACCCACCTCGCGACCGGGCTGGCCATCCGCGCCTGCCAAGCCGGGCACCGGGTCCACTTCGCCACCGCGTCGGAGTGGGTCGCCCGGCTTGCCGACGCCCACCACGCCGGCCGGCTCCAGGACGAACTCATGCGCCTCGCGCGTTACCCGCTGCTCGTGATCGACGAAGTCGGCTACATCCCGTTCGAACCCGAGGCCGCGAACCTGTTCTTCCAGCTCGTGTCCTCCCGCTACGAACGAGCCTCGCTGATCGTCACCTCTAACAAACAATTCGGCCGCTGGGGCGAGGTGTTCGGCGACGACGTCGTCGCCGCAGCCATGATCGACCGCCTCGTCCACCACGCCGAAGTCATCGCCCTCAAAGGTGACAGCTACCGCCTCAAAGACCCAGACCTCGGCCGCGTCCCAACCGCCGCGACCGACGAACCATGAACCCGAAGGTGGTCAACTTTCACTTGCCGCCAGCTGGTCAGATTTCGGTTGCCGTTGACAGCGCAGCTCCCGCACCCACTTTCCTGTTGCTGTCGCACCGCAGCGGACAATCTGTCACGTCTAGAGGCCAAGAACACCGGCCGACCCGTGCAGGTCCTGGGAGCAGATGGCGACTCGCCAGTACCCTAGGAACATGGATCGAGCCCGCACACTTACCGCAGCGGTCAGCAAGGACGGAAGTTGGTACGTGGCTCGCTGCCTCGAGATCGAGGTGGCCAGCCAGGGGTGAGACCATCGATGAAGCGCTCGTGAACCTCCGCGAAGCCCTTGAGTTGTACTTCGAGGACGGAGACGTTCCCGCTGACCTCGTCCACCCACTCGTCACCTCGATCGAGATCTGCCTCCCGGCGTGAGTCCGGCCTTGCCGCAGATCTCCTGTCGGGAAGTCATTCGAGCACTTGAATCCGCCGGGTTCG
>DATFCF010000673.1:0-6422 GCA_035253445.1 Mycobacterium sp. | reverse complement strand
AACATGCTCTGTCCGCGCCGGTCGACGGCGCAGTCGAGCTTCTCGTCGCCGTCGGCGACCAGGTCAAGGTGGGCCAGCCGCTGGCGAGGATCACCGTCGGCGAAGCCGGCAATTCAGCAGAAGCAATGCAAAAGGATGAGTCATGAGTGATTTTCTGGCGACCAGCATGCTGCCCGATCACTATGAGCAGCTTGCCAAGACGGTGCGCGACTTCGCCCAGAGCGTGGTGGCGCCGGTAGCGGCCAAGCACGACGAAGAGCATTCCTTCCCATACGAAGTCGTGTCCGGTATGGCTGACATGGGGTTGTTCGGCCTGCCGTTCCCCGAGGAGTACGGCGGTATGGGCGGCGACTACTTCGCGCTGTGCTTGGCGCTGGAGGAACTGGGCAAGGTCGACCAGAGCGTCGCGATCACGCTGGAGGCGGGCGTTTCGCTCGGCGCGATGCCCGTGTTCCGCTTCGGCAACGAGGCGCAGAAGCAGGAATGGTTGCCGCAGTTGACAAGTGGGCGGGTGTTGGCCGCGTTCGGGCTGACTGAACCCGGCGGCGGCACCGACGCGGGAGCGACCAAGACGACCGCGAAGCTCGACGACGGGCACTGGGTTATTAATGGCAGCAAGCAGTTCATCACGAACTCCGGCACCGATATCACCAAACTGGTCACCGTCACCGCGGTAACGGGAGAATCCGACGGCAAGAAGGAGATCTCGTCGATCCTCGTGCCCGTTCCGGCACCGGGGTTCACGGCCGAGCCTGCGTATAACAAGGTCGGCTGGAACGCCTCGGACACCCACCCGTTGAGCTTCGACGACGTGCGGGTGCCGCAGGAGAACCTGCTCGGCGAACGTGGCCGCGGCTACGCGAACTTCCTGCGCATCCTCGACGAGGGCCGGATCGCGATCGCAGCGCTTTCGGTCGGCGCCGCGCAGGGCTGCGTCGACGAAAGCGTGAAGTATGCCAAGGAGCGTGAGGCGTTCGGTCAGGCGATCGGCGCCAACCAGGCCATCGCGTTCAAGATCGCGCGGATGGAGGCCCGGGCACACACCGCCCGCACCGCCTATTACGACGCGGCCGCTCTGATGCTGTCGGGCAAGCCGTTCAAGAAGCAGGCCGCCATCGCCAAACTCGTGGCCAGCGAGGCCGCCATGGACAACGCCCGCGACGCCACCCAGATCTTCGGCGGCTACGGGTTCATGAACGAGTTCCCCGTGGCGCGGCACTACCGCGACAGCAAGATCCTCGAGATCGGTGAAGGCACCACCGAAGTACAGCTGATGCTCATCGCGCGGCAGGTCGGCCTGTGAGCGATACCGAGCGCAGGATCGTCGTCCAGCGCGGCCTGTGGTTCGAGGAGTTCGAGACAGGTGTGCGCTACCAGCACCGGCCCGGCCGAACCATCACCGAGGCCGACAACGTCTTGTTCACCACGTTGACGATGAACACCCAGGCGCTGCATCTCGATGCGGCGTTCTCCGATGCGCTGCCGCCGTTCAATCAGCGGCTGGTCAATTCCATGTTCACCCTGTCGACCTTGGTGGGCCTGTCCGTTGCGCAGCTGACCCAGGGCACCATCGTCGGCAATCTCGGCTTCGGTGAGGTCGCGTTCCCCAAGCCGCTGTTCCACGGCGACACGTTGTACGCCGAGACCGAGGTGACCGACAAGCGCGAGTCCAAGAGCCGTCCCGGGGAAGGTATCGTGACCTTCGCCCACACCGCCCGCAACCAGCACGGCGACATCGTCGCGACGGCGTCGCGAAAGACCATGGTGCGCAAGCGACCTGTCGAAACCACGGAGAACTGATGGCGCTCAACCAGACCGGTCCGGCTTGGTTGTTCTGCCCTGCTGACCGTCCGGAGCGGTTCGAAAAAGCCGCCGCGGCAGCAGATGTGGTGATCCTTGACCTGGAAGACGGCGTCGCCGCCAAGGACCGTGAGGCCGCGCGCAAGGCGCTCATCGACACCCCGCTTGACCCGCGCCGCACCGTCGTGCGAATCAATCCCACGACCACGGCGGATCACGATCTCGACCTGAAGGCGCTGTCCGCAACGGCCTACACCACCGTGATGCTGGCGAAAACCGAATCCGCCGAGCAGGTAAGGGCGCTGGCGCCGCTGGACGTGGTGGTGCTGATCGAAACTCCGGTGGGGGCGCTCGTTGTCACGGACCTCGCACGCGTGGACAATGCGTTCGCGTTGATGTGGGGTGCAGAGGATCTGTTCGCCGTACTGGGGGGCACCGCCAACCGCAATGCCGACGGCAGCTACCGCGACGTCGCCAAGCACGTGCGGTCGCAGACCCTGCTGGCCGCCAAGGCGTTCGGCAGGATGGCGCTGGATTCGGTGTACCTGGACATCAAGGATCTCGACGGCCTGCGTGGTGAGGTCGACGACGCGGTGGCCGTCGGCTTCGACGTCAAGGTCGCCATCCACCCGTCGCAGGTGGCGGTGATTCGCGCGGGGTACGCGCCGACCGCCGAGCAGGTCGAATGGGCGCGACACGTGCTTGCCGCCGCCCGCGATTCCAGGGGCGTCTTCCAATACGAAGGCATAATGGTGGATGCCCCAGTGCTGCGGCGAGCAGAGCGCATCGTCCAGCTAGCGCCCCACCCCGGCAACTAGCTGGAGGGCCCCTCACCAGGGGTTTTGCTCTGACCGCCTCCGCGCTGAGCACCTCACGGTTTGACGGCGGAACATGCCGTCACCGAAAAGGAGGCGGTATGGCATTACTGAATGGGCAGGTAGCTGCGACGCCGGCGGTTGTCGACATCGAACCGGTGCAACTCGTCGCCCCCGACGGGGCGCCCACATCTTCTGACCGCTATAGCCGGGATTTGCCTCCCGAGACGCTTAGCTGGCTGTACGAGATGATGGTCGTCACCCGCGAACTCGACATCGAATTCGTCAACCTGCAACGGCAGGGCGAATTGGCGCTGTTCGCGTCCTGCCGCGGCCAGGAGGCCGCGCAGATCGGCGCGACGGCGTGCCTGCGCAAGACCGATTGGCTGTTTCCCCAATACCGCGAGATCGGCGCTTTTCTGATCCGCGGCATCACGCCCGGGCAGATGAGCGCGGTGTGGCGCGGCACGTGGCACGGCGGATTGGGCTTCACCGAGAAATGTTGCGCCCCGATCGCGGTTCCGATCGGCACCCACGGGCTGCATGCGGTGGGCGCCGCGATGGCCGCGCAACGGCTCGGCGAGGACTCGGTGACGGTGGCATTCATGGGTGACGGCGCCACCAGCGAAGGCGACGCGCACGAGGCACTGAACCTCGCCTCGGTGTATCAAGCGCCGTGTGTGTTCTTCGTGCAGAACAACCAGTGGGCCATCTCAGTGCCGGTCAGCCGTCAAATGGCCGCGCCATCGATCGCGCACCGCGCCATCGGCTACGGGATGCCCGGTGTCCGCGTCGACGGCAACGATGTGCTGGCCTGTTTCGCGGTGATGACAGAGGCCGCCCAGCGGGCGCGCGAGGGCGGCGGCCCGACCCTGATCGAGGCGATCACCTACCGGCTGGGGCCGCACACCACCTCTGATGACCCCACCCGATACCGGTCCCAGGAGGAGGTGGACCACTGGCTTGCTCGCGATCCCATTCCCCGGTACCGGACCTACCTGCAGTCCGTCGGTGTGTGGTCCGAGCGACTCGAGGAGCGAGTGTCGGCCAAGTCGAAACGATTACGCACCGAGTTACGCGACTCGGTGGTCGGCGCCGACGATATCGACATCACCGAGATGTTCGACACCGTCTATCGCGACATCACTCCGGAACTGGCCAATCAGCGCCAACAGCTGCTGGCCGAGTTGGCGAAGGAGTGCCTGGGCGAGCGGAGCGACGGGAGGGCAGGAGCATGACACAGATCATTGAACGTCCGCCGATGCAGGGCGACGACACGCCTGAGCCTCGCGGTCCGCTGCTGACCACCGTGTCGCAGACGCCGACTCTGACGATGGTGCAGGCGATCAACCGGGCGCTGCACGACGCCATGGCGGCCGACGAGCGCGTGCTGGTCTTCGGCGAGGACGTGGCCAAGCTCGGCGGCGTGTTCAGGGTTACCGAAGGCCTCGCCGAAAGCTTCGGTGAACAACGATGTTTCGACACACCGTTGGCCGAATCGGCCATCGTCGGCATCGCCATCGGAATGGCCATCCGCGGTTTCACGCCGGTTCCCGAGATTCAGTTCGACGGGTTCGCCGCGCCCGCGTTCGACCAGATCGTCAGCCATTTGGCGAAGTACCGGATGCGCACCCACGGTGATGTGGACATGCCGGTGACCATACGCATTCCGTCATTCGGCGGAATCGGTGCGGTGGAACACCATTCGGAGTCCACCGAGAGCTATTGGCTGCATACCGCCGGCCTGAAAGTGGTGGTGCCGTCCACGCCGACGGACGCGTACTGGCTGCTGCGACAGGCGATCACGAGCCGGGATCCGGTGATCTACCTGGAGCCCAAGCGACGCTACTGGGCACGAGAAGCAGTCGACACGAACTCGCCGGGTCTTCCGATCGGGTGCGCGGCCGTCCGGCGCACCGGTGACGACGTCACGGTGGTGACCTATGGCCCTCTCGTCGCTACGGCACTGAGCGCTGCCGAATTGGCCTCCGAGAGGCATGGCTGGAGCATGGAGGTCATCGATCTGCGGACGCTGAACCCGCTCGACTTCGACACCGTCGCGGAATCGGTGCGCAAGACCGGCCGCGCGGTGGTGATGCACGAGGGCCCGCGCACGTTGGGCTTCGGAGCGGAACTGGCCGCTCGCATTTCCGAGGAACTGTTCTACGACCTGGAGGCACCGGTGTTGCGGGCCACCGGTTTTGACACACCGTATCCGCCGGCGCGGCTGGAGAAGCTATGGCTACCCGGCGTCGACAGGCTCCTGGACTGTGTCGAGCGGACGATGGAGCAGCCGTGAACGTGAAGGAGTTCCTGGTACCCGATCTGGGTGAGGGCCTCGAGGAAGCGACGATCACCAGCTGGAACGTCGCAGTCGGCGACGCGGTCGAGCTCAACCAGACGCTGTGTACGGTCGAGACCAACAAGGCCGAGGTCGAAATCCCCAGCCCGTATGCCGGCCGCATCGTCGAGCTGGGCGGCGACGACGGCGCCACCTTGAATGTCGGTGCCGTCCTGGTGCGCATCGAGACCGAGGTTGCGACGACAGCGGAGCCAGTTGCGGTGCCGCAGAACGGCACCCCGAAACGCAAACCGGTGCTGGTGGGTTACGGCACCGACGACGGCATGGATAGCAGCAGGCGTGCATCGGCAGGCGCGGAGCGGCCGCGCGCGAAGCCGCCGGTGCGGAAGTTGGCGGCTGAGCTGAACGTCGATTTGACGCGTATTGCCCCCGGTTCGGGCCCCGACGGTGTGATCACCCGCGAAGACGTCCTCGCCGCGGCGGGAAGGACCGCGCCCAGCCCTGACATGCTGACGGTGCGCGGTGTGCAGGCGGAGATGGCGCATCGAATGTCGTTGTCGCGCAGAGAGATACCCGACGCACATGCCGGCGTCCAGGTCGATTGCGCCAACCTGCTGCGGCTGAGGGATCGGATGCGTGATGCGGCGGCCGAGGAGTCGCCGATCACGCCATTCGTGCTGACGCTGCGGCTGCTCACCATCGCGATCGGCCACCACCCGAACCTGAACTCCACATGGGTGGACACCACGGGCGGCCCGCAGATCCATCTACATTCGGCCGTCCATCTGGGATTCGGCGTCGCCGCTCCGCGCGGGCTGCTGGTGCCTGTCGTCAGCGACGCCCAGGACAAGACCACGCGCGAGCTGGCCTCTGTGGTGGCCCGGCTGATCCGCGACGCGAGGGCGGGCACACTCAAACCGTCGGAACTGCAGGGCTCCACGTTCACGGTGTCGAACTTCGGGGCGCTGGGGCTGGACGAGGGCGTGCCGGTGATCAACTATCCGGAGGCGGCGATCCTCGGTATAGGCTCGCTGAAGCCGCGGCCGGTCGTCGTCGATGACAATGTCGTTGCGCGGCCGACGATGTCGCTGACGTGCGCGTTCGATCACCGCATCGTCGACGGGGCTGCGGTGGCGGCCTTCCTGTCCGAGTTACGTGAACTCATCGAGGCGCCGGAGACGGCGCTTCTCGACCTGTAGCTACTCGCGCAGGGCTTCGATCCGGCTGGCCAGCATCGCGGTCCAGGCCGCGACGTAGGCCTCGTCGGCGATGTCGGCTCCCGGTCCGACAAGCAGCGCGCTCGTCGCCCGTTTGCCGAGCAGCGCGTTGACCCCGATACAGCCGATGGCGGCGGCGTCCTGCTTGCTGATCCCCGGAACCCAGCCCGTGACCCAGTCGGCCACTTCCGCGTAGAGCCCCTCGAACAGCGCGGCGTACGCATCGTCGAGGCGCTTGGAGCGGCCGGACGGAACGCGCGACGCGAGCCGGAGCAGCTGCGACTCCTC
>DATFCF010000672.1:0-5231 GCA_035253445.1 Mycobacterium sp. | reverse complement strand
CGACGACGGTCGGCTGGATGCTGATCTTCGACGGGTCCGAGCCGCCGCCGATGACGACATCGCCCTTGGTCGCCGCCAGCGACGCAGTGAGCCGGTCGAAGTGGCGCTCGTTGACGATGCGCTTGCCGCCGGGGTTCTCGGACTCGAACGTCGTCACCGCGGTCTTGATCTTGTCGACAAGCTGGTCGCGGATTTTCGCGTCGGCCAGCACGTAGTCCGGCGCGATGCAGATCTGACCGGAGTTGATCAGCTTGGTCCACGCGATGCGCTTGGCCGCGACGTCGAGGTCGGCGTCGGCGGAAACGATCACCGGGCTCTTGCCGCCGAGCTCGAGCGTCACCGGGGTCAGATGCGACGCGGCGCCCTCGTAGACCTTGCGGCCGATCTCCGTGCCGCCGGTGTAGAGCAGATAGTCGAAGCCCTGCGCGATCAGCTCCTGGCTGACCATGCCGTCGCCCTCGACAACCGCGATCGCGTCGCCGTCGAGGTATTTCGGCACCAGCTCGGCCATCAACGCCGACGACGCAGGAGCCACCTCGGACGGCTTGAGCACCATGGTGTTGCCTGCGGCGATCGCGCCGATGGCCGGCCCGAGCGTCAGCGCGAACGGGAAGTTCCACGCGCCGATGATCAGCACGGTGCCGTAGGGCTCGTATTCGATCCAGCCGCGGCCGGGCAGCTGCGACATCTCCAGCCTCCGGTGCTTGCGCCGTGTCCACTTGCGGATGTTCTTTGCGGCGGCCTTGGCCTCACCGGCGACGCTGGCGATGTCGGCGAGCCACGCCTCGAAGGGTTTGCGGCCCAGGTCCTGTTCCAGCGCGGCGGCGATGGCTTCCTCGTTCTCGAGGACCAGTCGCTCCATCCCCTCGAGCTGTTGCTTGCGCCATTCGATGCTCTTGGTGCGGCCGGTCTTGAACGTGTCCCGCAGTCGGCGGACGACGCCGGGGATGTCTGTGCTGGTTGCGGGCGCGGCGAATTCTGTGGTCATGATGGGCGTCCTTCCTGACCCGAGGAATACCCGATCGTAACCAGTTGGTTGGCCCGCCCAATAGGCCTAGTTCTGCGCCGCGAGCGGCAGAAAACTTAGATGCGCTCAGCGGTGACGAACGTGGAGAACATGTCGTCGTCGGGGTTCGGCATCTCGACGAAGCGGCCCAGCCTGCGCATCTCGTCCTGCGAATTCAGCGCGGCAGAGCGCCAGCCGTGATCCCGCAGCCATACCGCGACATCGGCTCGGTCCGGATCGTTGTACATCAGATCCTGAATATCGACGTTCTGCTCCATGCCCATTTTCTCGGCGATGCGAGCGAACCGCTCCCGCATCTCCTCGCGTCGATTCTCGCTTTGAGTGCCCATCGTCTCGGCCGCGATCCTGCTGCCAGCAGCGCTGAGGCCGGTGATCTGCTCGAAGAGCCGGTCCTGGGCGTCGGCGGGCAGGTACATCAGCAGTCCTTCGGCCAGCCATGCGGTCGGGACGCTCGCGTCAAAACCGGCTTCGCGCAACGCATTCGGCCAGTCGAGGCGCAGGTCGATCGGGACCTCGCGGCGGAGCGCCGACGGCGCCACCCCATGCTCAGACAACCTGGCCGACTTGTACTCCAGCACCTTGGGCTGGTCGATTTCGTACACGACGGTGCCGGCCGGCCACTGCACGCGGTAGGCGCGGGAGTCGAGGCCTGAGGCGAGGATGACGATCTGGCGGATGCCGGCAGCGGCGGCGTTGGCGAAGAACTCGTCGAAGAAATGCGTCCGCACGGCCTGGTAGCTGCCCATGTGATCGAAAATCGCGGCGGCTTCAGCGTCCGCATTGGCGAGCTTGGCGACGAATTCGTCGTCGAGCATGAATTCCCAGACGCCGGTCCCCGCGCCGGCAACCAGAATTTTGGCGTACGGATCACGGATCAGTGGGTCGTCCCGTTCGGTCTCGCCTGCGCGCGCGGCCGCGACCATCACCGCGGTGGTCCCCACGCTGGTGGCGATGTCCCAGGTGTCGTCGTCGGTGCGCAGTGCGCTCATCAGGCCTCACTCCGATCAGTCATTTTGTTCGCAATGCTACCTAATAACTTAGCTGAGCTATACGAAATGTGGGCCATGTCACCGCAGGTCGACGCTCAGAAAGTGGACGGCGATTTTTCAGTGAACGAACTATTGCCGAGCGCTATTCGTGCAGATTCCAGAGCTTGTTGGCCATCAGCAGCTCGAACTTGTGGATCACGGCGGCAAGTTCGTCGTGGTTGCCGACGAATCCCGCGTAGAAGCCCATCCCCCACATCACCGCCACCAACATTTCGACGAGGTGGTTGACGTCGGTGTCCGTCGTGAGCTCGCCGCGCTCGATCGCATCGTTTACTGCCCACGCGACGAACGCGCGCGAATTCTTCAACGAGTCGTGCTCATCACCGCTCAATTCCGGATGCCGCTGCGCCTCCATCACCGAGGTAACGAGAAAGGCTGCCGCAGAACGATCTTCGGAATCTGCCTGCATCGCCGTGCTGAAGAATGAGGACAGCCGCCGGAGCAGACCGGTCTCACTCTGCGCCCTCACCAGTCCCGCGCTAATAACTTGCGAGTTAGTTTGCTCCACGACTTCAGCCCACAACACACGCTTGCTCGCGAAGTAGTGGTTGATCGCGGGACGGGTCAGATCGGCGCGTATCGCGATCGCCTGGAAGGTTGCGGCATCGTATCCGAGTTCGCTGAAAACCTCTCGAGCGGCTTGTACGATGCGCTCGCGCGTTTCAGCAGCCTTCGCTGCGGGGGGACGACCCGGGCCACGGCTCGCCGTATGTTGCGGCACGGTCAAATTGTGCCACAGCTCACTGGCGGGTCTATCAGGTATTGGAGTAAGGAAACATCGGCATGTCGATTCAGCAAACTGTTCGGGCGGGTTCGCGAGATTTCGTCGTGGAGATCGGCCGGGCGACGAACTAGGGTCCCGTCCCATGGCCAGCGTCGTATCGCGGGAGGCGTACTTCGAGACCGGCCTCGACGTGCTGTCCGGCCTCGGCTACGGCGGACTGAAGCTGGCCGAGGTGTGTAAGCGCCTTGGCGTCACCACCGGCTCCTTCTATCACTACTTCTCCAGCTGGTCCGCCTATACCCAAGAACTTGTCGGGCATTGGATGCAGGCGCGGACGGTCCAGGTGGTGGAGGCGGTTCGCGCCGAGCCGGATCCGCGCCGCCGCATCGACAGCCTGATCCAGGTCGGGTTGACCCTGCCATACGGCGCGGAGGCCGCGATCCGGGTGTGGAGTTCGGTCGACTCCCACGTGTATTCGATCCAGGCCGCCGTGGACCAACAGCGTTTCGACATCATGTTTGAGTCGGCGTTCGAGATCCTGCAGAACAAACGTCAGGCGCAGATGTTCGCGGCATGGGGGGTGTACCTGTTGGTCGGCTATGAGCAGGCCACCCTGCCGCGCGACGCCGACGTGCTGGAGTGGATCGTCGGCCAACAAATCGACGCCCTCGATTCGGGCAGGTTCGCTTCGGTGCCCGACGGTGACTAGGGCGGCGCGGGCGGCGGCGGAGAACGAACCGGTCGAGCACGTTGTCGCCCTGCTGCGTGAACGCCTTTACGGGGCCATCTCCTGTCTGGCGACCCTTGCGGTGCTGGCCCGATACACCACCGAGGACACCAGCGCGTGGGCGAGGATTCTCGACGTCGCGGTGGCCACCGGCGGCCTGTGGGCCGCCAGCCTGCTCGCCGACTGGGTGGCCCACCTCGGGGTGTATCGGGGGTCCCCGCGTGGCCGAGCCTGGCTGCGGATGCTGCAGTCCTCCGCGCAGATCCTGGAGGCGGCGTTCCTGCCGATCGTGGTCCTGGCGGTCGCCGGCTTCGGCGTATTCGACACCGACACCGCGACGTGGATCGCGGCATGGGTCCTTGTCGCGGAGCTCGGTGTGATCGCACTGCTCGCGGTACGCCGAACCGAATTGCCCTGGTGGCAGCAGGCGCTCGCCGTCGCAGGCCTTGTCGGCGTCGGCGTTCTTGTGTTGGGGATCAAGATCCTTGCCCACTGAGACCGCCGCGGTGTTACGCCACATGGGGGATCGTGTGCGCGCGCGTGACCCCCAGTTCGACGCGTTGCGGCGCGCAGTGCGGGCGGCGATCGTGTTGCCCATCGCCGCGGCGGTCGGCTTCGCGGTGGGCGGCGGCTCCCAGACACCGCTGTTCACCATCTTCGGGTCGGTGGCGCTCCTGATTCTGGTCGACTTCCCCGGCAACCGGCCTGCTCGCGCTCTGGCCTACGGCGGCCTTGGGCTCAACGGCGCCGTGCTCATCACGCTGGGCACACTGGTGGCCCCGCATCCGTGGTTGAGCGTCGCGTTGATGTTCGTACTCGGTGTCGCCGTGATCTTCGCCGGGGTGCTCAGCGAGATCATCGCCGCGGGCCAACGCGCCACGCTGTTGATGTTCGTGCTGCCCGCCTGTACTCCCGTGGGCCCGCTGCCCGAGCGGCTGCTGGGATGGTCGATCGCGCTGGCCCTATGCGTGCCCGCGGCATTGTTCCTCTTTCCGCCGCGCCATCACGACGATCTACGACGGCATGCGGCACGGGTGTGCAACCGGCTGGCCGATCGCCTGGAGGGCACGGCGTCGGGACGTGACGTCACCAAGGCGATGAACGTGCTCTACGACACCTTCCTCGGCGCCGACTACCGGCCGGTCGCATTGACGGCGGGCAGCCGCGCGCTGGTGCGGGTGGTCGACGACCTCGGCTGGCTGTCCGACCGCATCACGGAGGACACGGGCCGATTGTTGGGGGCGATGAGGGAGCCGGCGGTGCGGGTGCTGCGCGACTGCGCTGCGGTGCTGCGTCTGCGCGGAGCGGCCCAGCGGACGGCTCGCAGCGAGGACCTTCGCGAGGCGCTTCTGGCACTGCGGTCGGTGGCGCAAGGTACCTATCGCGAAGACATCGACCGGATGCTGAGCGAGTCCGACGATGGCGCCGCGGTGGCGGTGGGTCGCGAGTTGCTGAACCGTCGCACCATCTCGGCCACCGTCGCGGTGACCGGCCGGATCATCCGCAATGCGGCGGCCGCGGACGCCCGCCCGGTGTGGGCACGAGTGCTGGGCCGTCGGTTACCGGAGACCGGCGCCGCCGACTGGGTGATGCCAGAAACCGTCGCGGTCGCCGCGATCACCAAGGGGTTCCTCGCCACGCGTACGGTGGTGTTGCGCAACAGTCTTCGCACGGGGCTGGGCTTGGCGCTGGCCGTCGCGGTCA
>DATFCF010000671.1:0-3354 GCA_035253445.1 Mycobacterium sp. | reverse complement strand
TGCATCTGCAGGACACGTCGACCGTACTCATCGCGGTGGCGACGGTGGTCAGCATCGGTTTCGCGGCGGTGCTGATCTGGGCGGCCGGAGCCCTCCTGCCCGAGCGGTCAGCCGCCGATCCCCAGAATGGCGCGCGCGGCGTCCGTGAGCAGCGCGCGCAGCCGATCCTCGGCAAGGCCGGTGTTGTGGAACAACGGTGACTGGATCGCTCCGATCACCGCGTGTACGACAGCCCGTGCGTCTGTGTCGCTGAGGTCTTCGCGCAGTTCGTTGAACAGGTGGACCCATTCCTCCAGGTAGAGGCGCTGCTTGCGGCGCAACCGCCGACGGTCCTCCTCCGGCAGATTGTTGATCTCGCTGTAGTAGACCTGGGCCAGTTCGCGATCGCCGACCACAAACTCGACCTGACCAGCGATCAGTAGGTCAAGTGCCCGGCCCAGGTCGGTGGTGGCGTCAAGGATTTCCTGTTCGTCGCGCAGCAGACCGTCGATGACGCGGTCGAACAGCGCGACGAGCACCGCGGACTTGCTGTCGAAGTGCCGGTAGACACCGGACCCGGTAATCCCCGCGGCCGCGCCGATCTCGGCGATCGATACCGCATGAAAGCCTTTGCGGGCGACCAGGTCCGCGGCCGCTGCCAGGATACGGCTCTTGCGTTCCGGATCGCGGGTGCGGACATGGCCTTGCGCAGTGCCGAGGGCCTCACTAGCGATAAGTTCACCTCCAAAGTGTGTCGCGATTCATTATGCACCGGCGACGACCTAGGTGTTCACGGTCGAACTGGTGAATCGCATAATGCAACTAGCATCGCGAACAACCCAGCGTAGGTCCGGCGATCTGTGTCGGAGGTGTCGATTTGCACCTTGCCCCGGTTAGGGGACGCATATCCTCCCGTGTGGAGCGGTAACTGCCGTGATGTTTGCCATACAGTCCGTTCGTGCTTCTGGACGATGGTGCCCAACGAGGCGCAAGCGCGTTTGGCGCTCGTGCGTGGGGGCCTGCCGGTCATCCCAATTCTGCTCAGAAGAAAATGATCAGGCTGCATCGGTTTTGACGGCGAACGCCTGGGTACCGCGACGAGGTCGCAGCGGCGGCGGGGGAGGCGATTAGGTCGTCGCCACCAACAGCTCTTCGGTGGTGAACGGCCGAAGGCCATCCGTGCGATCAGCGAAGTAACGCCGCGTGTAATCCGCCGCGGTCACATGCCGAACGTCCGGGAAGCCGGCATTGCGGGCCATTGCCAGGATTTCGTCGGGCGCGTAGTAGCTGATGAACGGTGTGCCCGAAGCGCGGGCGGCCGCGTCGGTCGCCCGAAGCATGGCTTGCTCTTCGGGGGCGACGAGCTCCACCGGTTGCATGTACGTCATCGCAAATGTGGAACCCGCTGCCAAGGCTGCGCTTTGGCGCAGGGTCGCCGCCGTCGCATCCCTGGTGAGGTACATGGACACGCCGAGCGATGCGACGACCGCTGGTTTGTTCGCGTCAAACCCGTTGGTCAGCAACTCCTCCCACCACGAGGTGGTCTCGAAGTCGACCGGTACCAACCGTAGCCAGCGGGAAATGCCGAAGCCTAGTTCGACCAGGCGCTGGCGCTTCCACTCTTGCGGTTCAGGCTGGTCGATCTCGAAAACCGTTATCCGCGCAGCGATTTCAGGCCTGCGCTCGGCGAAGGTGTCGAGGCCCGCGCCAAGCAGCACGTACTGACCGACGCCGTGATCGGCTTGTTCGACGACCAAGTCCTCGATGAACCGCGCCCGCGCGACGATCGACGCGCGGACGCCTGGGGTGGCGTATTCGTTCATGTCGGGGCGCTGGCGCCAATCCGGGCCGGGGTCGGCGAGTTGAAGACCGATCCGGTCGACGAGAACGTGCGGTGGCGCGTCGACTTCCAGGTGCAGTGCGCGCCACAGGGCAGTGCGGACAGCGGTGCTGTCGGGTGTTGCGGTTGCGTGGCTCATTTCGCCGGCGCCTGCAGCTGCCACTCGCGGCCGTCGGGGTCGCGAACCGTCATCAGCCTTGTGCCCCAATGGGTAGCCTCGAACGGCGTGACGACGTCGATGCCAGCGCCCGGCTGGAACGCATCCGCATCGGCGACCTTGAACACGATGTGCGTTTGAGGGGACTGGTTCTCCGGGACTTCGGCGATGAACAGGTACGGCCCGTCGCCGTTGCGGAGTTGGCCAGAGTTGTGGTCGGTCGCGAATTCCACCTCAAAGCCCAGTCCTTGGAAGAACTTCGCCGACTTGCCCCAGTTGTGGGTCTCCAAGAACACGGCTTCGATGCCCTCGGTCGTCATCTCACTTCTCCTTCCGCGTTTGCTTTCCGGGGTTGTCGAGGTACGCCCGCAGCGCGTCGGTGACCAACGCGGACAGCGACATTTCCGTCTCGATCGCATGGTGCTTGACCTGCCTGATCAGGCTGATCGGCAAGTACACGTTGAACTGTTTGACGTCCTCTTCGCCCACGAAAAGAGATGCTAGCATACTAGTAATCTAGCGCCACGGTGATGCTGCCGGGAAGACGCGAAAGCCCCCGAACATGCGGGCTTTCGCGTCTTATCGCGCTAAGCGGGTTCGTCGCTCCGCTCGTGGGTGTCTTCCATCACCGTGCGGCCGATCTCGCTGTAGGCCTCCGGCTTGGCGAAGCGCATCCACACCGCATAGGCCAAGCCGATGACGAACACCCCCACGATGACGAACGGGAAGGACTTGAACACCAACGAGTTGGCCGCGTAGCCGGCGGCGAACGCGCGGTTGTCCCACAGCGTCCACACCACCCACAGCATCGCCACGCCACCGACCAGAGGCGCGATCAAAGTGGTGATCACGTTGCCGCGGTGCGTCTTTCGCACCCAGAAGTACGAAATCACCGCCGCCGAGCAGATGGCCTGCACGAGCAGGATCGCAGCGGTGCCGACCAGCGCGAGTAGGCCGTAGACGTTGGTGTAGGGCACCAGCGACGGCGTGTCGACGGGATTGCCTCCGGCGTCGGGCACCTGCACCGCCGTGAACCCGGCGAACAGCAGCACCAGCACCAGCGTGACCGTGCTCTGGATCGCCGAGGCGATGTGCGGCGAGCCGTGCTTGAGATGGGTGGCGCCGACTGTTGATTGCACTTTGTCCGACGGAATTTCACGGCCCAGTGCGTACAGGTAACGCGATGCGGCGTTATGGAAAGCCAGCGCGCACGCGAACGAGCCGATGACGAGCAGGATCTTGTAGATGTCGAGCAGGACACCACCCAGGTTGGCGTCGACCAGGCCGAAGAAGAGTTCCAAAGGTGCTGCGCTGGTGGAGGTTTCCACCGACGCCTTGGCGCCGTTGCCGGCAATCACCATCGCCGAGATGAAGGTGT
>DATFCF010000670.1:0-2649 GCA_035253445.1 Mycobacterium sp. | reverse complement strand
CCCGCAAGGGCTATCAGGTCGCGCCGCTGACGATTCGCGCGGTGGACGATTTGATGGACTTCTGGGAAATCATCGGACCCGAGGTAGCACGCCGCGGTATCGAATCGGCCACACCCGAGCAGCGCCAGGCGATGCTGGATTTGGTCACCGCCTGGGAAGAGATGGTCAAGCAGCCGAAATGGGAGCACAGCAGCTCAATGGCGGTAAACGACATGGCAACCAGGATGTTTAGCGATCTGGCGGTGGCGACGGGCAACTCCTACCTCGCAGCGGTGTACGACAGGCTCGCATCGGAGTTGACCAGGGTGTTCATGTTGATCCTGGACGCTGAGTCGACTGACTACCATTCGCTGTATCTAAAGTACGACATCAGGCAACCTATAGAACAACGCGACGGTGAGTTACTCGCGAAAGTGATTCAGCAGTTCATTCGCGATTCCCACGACAGGGTGCTGCACATTCTGGCGCGCTGGCCGTCGGTGATGGCCGCCGAGGTCGAGCCGCTCCGACCGAAAACCTGATGCGTCCGCACAATCTCGCCGCGCACGACGTGTCACGCACCGTCCTTTCCTGACCCGTCCCTTGGCCGGCGTTTCGGCAGGGCACACAGAGCCCAGTCCCCGCGGGAAGAAGTGACATGCCAGTGCGCCCTGGTCGGGAGATTGGGCCCGCGCACTGATCGGCATATTGGCGGCGATCAGCAATGCTGTCGCCCCGGCATTAGCTGCAGACGGGACGATGTCTGTGCGATGCCTGCCCGGACAGTGACATCATCGAACGAGGCAGTAACCGATATTCCGCGGCCCCACATTGACTCTGTGATATTTCAATACTACGGTTAGGGCACATCAGGGTTCAGCCAGTCCGGAGCCGCACGCCATTCACCTAGATCACAGAGGTATCGATGTCGATCTACGCCGACGCGCCTTGGCGTGCACAGTACGCATCCGGGCAGTCCGCGGTGCTGGACCCACCCCACCGCACCATGTTGGAAGCATTCGGCTCATCGGTGCAAACCTCGCCCGAGCTGCCGGTGCTCCGATACTTCGACGGCGTTTTGACATTGGGCTCGCTCAATGACGCCGCAGATGCTCTTGCGTGCGCGCTGGTGGACCGGGGATTCGGGCGCGGGGACCGCCTTGCCTTGTACACACAGAACAACCCGTCATTTGTGATTGGTTTGATCGCCGCCTGGAAGGCCGGCGGCTGTGCCGTCCCCGTCAATCCGATGAACAAGGAACGCGAACTTGCCCATATTCTCACCGATAGCGGGGCAACGGCGCTGCTGTGCCTTGACGACCTCTACGCTGAGGTTGTCGACGGGATGCTCAGCGATCAGCGTGCCGCGCAATTGGACGTCGTGATCACCACCAGCGCCAGTGACTTTCAAACCCGCAACGACAAGCGGGTCCTCAGTCATGCCGCCCCACAACCACTGCGGCACGGCCGTGAACGGCTCACCGACGTGCTGGACAGCTATGCAGGGCAGCGACCTGCCCGACACGTACCACGGCCCGATGACGTGGCAGTTCTGACGTACACCTCGGGCACCACAGGAGTGCCCAAAGGGGCGATGAACACCCATCGCGCCATGTCGTTCAACTCCTACACCTTCCGGCAGTGGATGGGCCTTCGCCCGGACGACGTCATCATGGGCATTGCACCGCTGTTTCATATCACCGGTCTGGTGGCACACATCGGTGTCGCGCTCGTCACGCCGTGTCCGCTGGTGCTCACCCACCGTTTCCACCCGCAGGTGGTCCTTGACGCGCTGGCCGAACACCGTCCCACCTTCGCCATCGCCGCAATCACCGCGTTCAATAGCCTGCTGTCGGCGTCGCCGCGTCCCGACCGTGACTTCGCATCGCTGCGCACGGTCTTCTCCGGTGGCGCCCCGATCGCACCTGCGATCGCCGACGAGTTCCGCAGGCGAACGGGTTGCACGATCCTCAACATCTACGGACTGACCGAAACGACCTCCCCGTCACACGCCACACCCGTGGGGGCCACCGCGCCGGTCGACCCGCTTACCGGCGCCCTGTCGGTCGGCGTGCCGGTGTTCAACACCACCGCACGCATCCTCGACGATGCGGGAAGCGAAGTGGGCGTCGGCGAAATCGGAGAAATCGCGATCAGGGGCCCACAAGTGGTCCCTGGCTACTGGAACAGGCCGGCAGAAACCGCCGAAGCCATCGTCGACGGCGAACTGCGTACTGGCGATATCGGATACATGAACGATGCGGGCTGGTTCTTTGTCATCGACCGCAAAAAAGACATGATCAACGCTTCGGGATACAAGGTGTGGCCGCGTGAAGTCGAGGACGTCTTGTGCGCACATCCAGCGGTGCTCGAGGCGGCTGTGATCGGGGTAGCCGATCCCTACCGTGGCGAAACGGTGAAGGCCTACGTATCGCTCGGACCCGACACAAACGCCACCGCAGCAGAACTCATTGAGTTCTGCAAAGACAACATGGCTGCATACAAATACCCGCGAACCATTGACATCCTGGATGAGCTACCCAAGACGCTCAGCGGCAAAATCCTTCGCCGCGAATTACGCGACCGCAGCCAGGACACATCGCGCCCACCTGCGGCGGCGATCAGTAGTCGGGCTGGCCACGAGCAATGACGTCTCGTCTGCGACGGCGC
>DATFCF010000669.1:0-4304 GCA_035253445.1 Mycobacterium sp. | reverse complement strand
CCCATCAACCGGGCCAGTGGCTTGGCGCCACGAGCCTTGGCGTGCTCTTCGGTCTCGATGATCATCATCGCCCCGGCTTCACCGAACACGAAGCCGTCGCGGTCCTTGTCGAACGGCCGCGATGCGCGCTCGGGCTCATCGTTGCGCGTCGACATCGCCCGCATCATCGAGAACGCCGCGATGGGCAGCGCTTCGATGGGGCCCTCGACCCCACCGCAGACGGCGAAGTCCGCGTCACCCATGACGATCTGACGCCACGCGTGGGCGATGGCCTCCGAACCCGACGAGCAGGCCGAGACCGGGGTAATGACCCCGGCGCGGGCACCGAGCTGCAGGCCGACCACCGCCGCGGCGCCGTTGGGCATGATCATCTGAACGGCGAGCGGCGACACCTTGCGGGGGCCACCCTCGTTCATCAGGTCGTAGGTCTCAACGATCCGCTCGGCGCCGCCGAGCCCGGTGCCGACCACGACCGAGAACCGGTCGGGGTCGACTTCCGGGCTACCGGCGGTCTCCCACAGCTGACCGCTGAGCACCTTGGCCAACCGCTGGACATACGACATGCGCCGCATGTCCAGCCTGCTCATGTGCTCGTCGATGGGCTCCTTGAGGTGACCGCCGATCTTGACGGGCAGGTCCCACTTCGTGACGAACTCGTCTTCGAGGACGTGGATGCCGCTTTCGCCGGCCAACAAACCCTTCCACGTGCTCTCGACGTCCGGCGCGATCGACGTCGTCGCCGTGACGGCGGTTACCACAACATTGGGGAAACCGCCGTTAGCAGTGGAAGGTCTGGTCACTTGCTCTCCGTGATCTGCGCCCGGATCGCCGCGGCGGCCTCGGGGTTCTCTTCCTCGAGCTTCTGGATGTAGGCGACGACGTCACCGACGGTACGCAGACCGGCAAGGTCCTCGTCGGGGATCTTCACGCCGTACTTGTCCTCGGTCTGCACGGCGATCTCAACCATCGACAGCGAGTCGATGTCCAGGTCGTCGACGAACGACTTCTCGGGCGTCACCTCGGACGGCTCGATACCGGTGACCTCTTCGATGATCTCGGCGAGGCCGGCGATGATTTCTTCCTGAGTGGCGGGCACGGTGGCTCCTTCTAATTGGGTTGATACTGCGGAAAATTACGTTGGGTTATGCGGTTGTCAGCTGGTAAGGCGCGCAGCTAAATCTCAGCTAGCCCATCCAGGTCAGCGGGGGATTTGACGGCGTGCGTCGGTACCCCCCGAAGTTCTCGCTTGGCGATCCCGGCGAGCGTCCCGGCAGGCGGGAACTCGATGATCGCGGTCACGTTGTTGGCGCGCATGGTCTCGGTGCACAGATCCCAGCGCACCGGCCGGGTCAGCTGCGACACCAGCTTGCTCATGGCGTCTGCCGCCGAGGCCACCGGCTGGCCGTCTGCGTTGCTCAACAGCTTCGCAGTGGGCCTCAATGATTCACTGGTCGTCACATTTTCGACTGCGGCGGCGTAGCCGTCCAGCGCCGAGGCCATGTACTTGGTGTGGAACGCGCCTGCGGTGGCCAGCGGGCGCACGCGAGCCTTGGCGGGCGGATCCTCGGCCAGCTTGCTCAGCGCGGTCAGGCTGCCGGCGGCGACGATCTGGCCGGCGGCATTGCGGTTCGCGGGGGTCAGGTCCAGCTCCTCGAGGCGGGCCAGCACGTCGGCTTCTTCGCCGCCGAGCACCGCGGACATGCCGGTGGGCTCCAGCGCGCAGGCCTTGGCCATCTCGGCGCCGCGGGTGGCGGCCAGCTTCACCGCGTCGTCTGCGGAGATGACGCCGGCGATCGCGTACGCAGCGATTTCACCGACGGAATGACCCGCGACGACGGCTTCGGCATTGCCCAGCAGACCACGCTTGGTCAGCTCCTCATGGGCCAGCAGTGTCGCGGCCACCACAAGCGGCTGGGTCACCGCGGTGTCGGTGATCTCCTCAGCGGTCGCCGTGGTGCCCAGCCGTGCCAGGTCCAGTCCGCTGACCTGCGACCAGGCGGCGATACGCTCGGCGGCACCGGGCAGCTCGAGCCACTCGGCGAGCATGCCGGGAGTCTGGGAGCCCTGTCCGGGCGCAAGCAATGCAAGCACGTCTCTAAGAGAACACTGTGAAACCTGTTTTGCGCGGTGTAAGAGATTATGAACCTTGTCTTATGTTTTTGTAGATAGTCCACAAAACGGCATGCGATGCGACTGCATCGATACCGCGCCGCAACTTATTGCATCGCTCGATGTGCAGCCGCCGATCCACCAGTGACGGCCGTCACCTTTCCGGGTGCCGCATTTGGCGTGCTCGGATGGTATGGCTGACGGCCGATCCGGCCTACCGTGGACGCGACTCGGAGCACATACGCGTCGCGCGGGACGGTGGGATCGCGGCCGGTGAAGTCGGCGATCCGTTTGAGCCGGTAGCGGACGGTATTTGGATGAACGAACAATTTGCGGGCGCAGGCCTCGATGGCGCCGCCCGAGTCCAGATAAGCGTCCAGCGTCTCGGTCAGCGCTGGTCCGGCGTCCGCGAGCGGCCGCATCACCTCGGCTTCCAGCGCTGCGATGGCGGTCGCGTCGCCAAGCAGTGCACGTTCGGGCAGCAGTTCGCGCGCCGACACCGGCCGCGGCGCCCCCGGCCAGCCGGCGACGGCGTTCATCCCGGCGATCGCCTCGATGGCGCTCAGATGGGCGGCGCCCAATGTCGGCGCCGTCGGGCCGATCACCACGGGCCCGTCGGCGAACACTGCGATTAGCTCGGTGAGGAATCGCTCGGTCATCGTGAGCGTGCCCGAGACGATGGCGACCAGCCAGGTGCCGTGGACATCCGACAACGCCGCGCGTCCGTGGCGGGTGACCACGTCGTGCACGTCGTCACTGGCCAGATCGGCGCGATTGGGCTGTGGCAGGCCCACGATCACGGTGGCCGGCGCCGTCGCGTCCCAGTTCAATGCGGCGGCCTGGGATTGCAGTTCGGGTCCCGTGTCGCCGCGCACCACCGCATCGACGACGTTGGCTTCCATCCGGGTGTCCCATGCGCCGCGCGCTTCGGCCTGGTCGGCGTAGGCAGTGGCCGCCGCGAACGCCAAATCCCGGCTGTAGCGCAGGATTCCGGCGGTCATCGCGGTGAGCTGCTCTTCGGAGCGGGCCAGTAGCGGCACCACTTCCTCGAAGAACTCCATGGTGATCCGCACCATCTCGACGGACTGTCTCAGCGCGATGCGTCGCCGCAGATCCTGCGGGACCACCTCGAAGGCTTGAGCGGTGTAGCCGACGTTGCTCTGCGGGTTGCGCATCCATTCGACGAAGTTCACGACCGCGGTCTGCACCACCAGCTGGACGCTGGCCCGCTGCGATGCCTCGAGGTCGGCGAAAAACGGCAGCCGTTCCTCCATGGCGTGCACGGCTTGCGTGGCCAGCCGTCCGGAGTATTGCGACAAGCGTCTGAGCACCGAGTCGGGGACAGTCTCCAGCACCTCGAGCGTGGACTTCGGGGGGATAAACCGATTGTCGGTCATCCCTAAAAGCTACGCCTCGCTTATGGCGGTTTCCTCCAACATCGGGCGTGCTCTAGGCAACGCCCGGGTCAGACGTCTGTTCCGGCGCCGCCATGACGTCGTCGATCTTGTACTTGCGGGCCGCCTCGACGGCCACCGACGCATCGATGTTGCCGTCGCGGGCCAGGCCCTCCAGCACCGCGACCGCGATCGACTCGCCGTCGGTGTTGAAGTAGCGACGGGCCGCAGGACGGGTGTCGGAGAAGCCGAACCCGTCGGTGCCCAGCGTGATGTAGGTGCCGGGCACCCACGGCCGGATCTGCTCGGGCACCGCCCGCATCCAGTCAGACACCGCGACCACCGGACCGGCCGCATCGGCGAGCGCCTTGGTGACGTACGGCGTGCCCGCCGGGCGCTCAGGATGGCGCAACCGCTCCTTGTCGATCTGGACACCGTCGCGGTTCAGCTCGTTCCAGCTGGTCACCGACCACACATCGGCGGCGACGTCCCAATCCTCTGCCAGCAGCTCGGCGGCCTTGAGCGCCGACGGCATGGCCACCCCGGAAACCAGGATCTGCGCGACGTTGGCCTTCTTCTCCGGCGCCTGCTGGTAGCGGTAGATGCCGCGCAGCAGCGCCTCGACGTCGAGGCCCTCCGGCTCGGCGGGCTGCACGTAGGGCTCGTTGTAGATGGTCATGTAGAAGTACACGTTCTCGGGGTTCTCGCCGTACATGCGGTGCAATCCGCTCTCCACGATGTAGGCGATCTCGTAGGCGAACGCCGGGTCGTAGGCCACCACGGCCGGGTTCGTCGAGGCCA
>DATFCF010000668.1:0-11144 GCA_035253445.1 Mycobacterium sp. | reverse complement strand
GACGATGCCGAGCACCCAGAACAACACCGCTTCGGTTGTGGAGGTGGCCCCGAAGGTGTCGGCGGTCGCTGCCGCGAGCAACTCGACGGTCACGTGGCGTCCTCGGTGATCGGCTTGATGTTGCCGCGGTAGTAGTCCTCGTCGGTGCTGCCCGGCGCCATGTCGTGGGGCGGCGGCACCATGCCGGGCTGCAGGGGTGCGAGCAGTTTGTCCTTGCCCCAGATCAAATCGGAACGGTTGTCGTCGGCCATCTCGTATTCGTTCGTCATCGTCAGCGCACGGGTCGGGCACGCTTCGATGCACAACCCGCAGCCGATACACCGCAGATAGTTGATCTGGTAGACGCGGCCGTAGCGTTCGCCAGGTGAGAAGCGTTCATCGGCAGTGTTGTCCGCACCTTCGACGAAGATGGCATCGGCGGGGCAGGCCCATGCGCACAGTTCGCAGCCGATGCATTTCTCCAGCCCGTCGGGATACCGGTTCAGTTGATGCCGACCGTGATAGCGCTTGGCGACCGGACCGGGTTTCTCCGGATACTCCTCGGTGAGCCGCTTCTTGAACATGGTGCCGAACGTGACGCCGAATCCTGCGATCGCCTCGAGAAACTTAGGCATGTGTGTTCTCCTTCGAAGCCATCTCTTTCGAAGTCATCTGCTTCGAAGCCATCTCTTTCGGCGGCAGGGGCGGAACCGGGAACATGCCGGTTTCCGCGGCAGGCTCAGGGATCTTCCGAATGTTTCGGGCCCGCACGGTCCTCCACAGCGCGAACAGCAGAATCAACGCCACCACGGCGCCCACCGTGATCAGGCCGGTCGACAGCTGGTCGTAGCCCTGGTTGCGCAGGCTGCGGGTGCTGGCGACGATCATGATCCAGGCCAGCGAGACCGGGATCAGGACCTTCCAGCCCAGCGCCATGAACTGGTCGTAGCGCATCCTTGGCAGCGTTCCCCGCAGCCAGAAGAACATGAACATGAAGCCCCACACCTTCGCGACGAACCACAGCAGGGGCCACCAGCCGGTATTGGCACCGTCCCACATGTTGATCGGCCACGGCGCGTGCCAGCCGCCGAAGAACAACGTGGTCGCCAGCGCCGACACCGTGAACATGTTGACGTACTCGGCGAGCATGAACATCGCGAACTTGATCGATGAGTACTCGGTGTGGAACCCGCCGACCAACTCGCCCTCAGCCTCGGGCAGATCGAAAGGCGCGCGGTTGGTTTCGCCGACCATCGAGATCACATAGACGACGAACGACGGCAGCAGCAGGAAGACGTACCAGGTGCCCTGCTGCGCGGCGACAATGCCCGACGTCGACATCGTGCCCGCATAAATGAAGACCGCGGCAAACGACAACGCCATCGCGATCTCGTAGGAGATCACTTGCGCGCTCGACCGAAGACCGCCCAGCAGCGGATAGGTGGAGCCGGAGGCCCAGCCCGCCAACACGATTCCGTACACCCCGATTGACGTCACGGCGAGCACGAACAGCACCGCAACGGGCATATCGGTCAGCTGCAATGCGGTGCGGTGTCCGAACACCGACACTTCGCCGCCCATCGGGATGACGGAGAACGCGATGAACGCAGGGACAACCGAGATAACCGGCGCCGCAAGGTAGATGAACTTGTCTACACCGGCGGGGATCAGCCCCTCCTTGAGCGCCAGCTTGACGCCGTCCACCAGCGACTGAAGCAGTCCCCACGGCCCGACGCGATTGGGGCCGGGCCGCATCTGCATCCAGCCGAGGAGCTTGCGCTCCAACAGGATCGCAACCAACAAGGACAGCATCAGGAACACGAAGATGAAGAGCGCCTTGGCGAGGATCAGCCACCACGGGTCGTGGCCGAACAGTGTGGGATCCGGATATGTCATTGCAGCTCCGCCCTCCCGATCGACACGACGGCTCCGGACGTCACGCCGAGCTGTTGATGCACCGCGGATCCGGGGGAGTTCAGCGGCACCCACACTGTGCCGTCGGCCATGTCCGTGATCGCCAGCGGAAGGGTGATCGCGCCGCGGTCGGTGCTCACCGTGACCAGATCGCCCTCGGCCGCGCCGATTTCGCCTGCGGTGGCCGCCGGCATCCGCGCGACCGGTGAATGGGCGGTGCCCGCCAGGTGCGGTTCACCGTCCTGCAGGCGTCCCGCGTCGAGCAGCATGCGCCAGCTGGCCAGGATGGCCTGGCCCTTGGCGGGCTGCGTGGGCCGCGACGGTGCCACCTGTGGGGCGTCGGGCCGCCGTCCGGCCCACAGCCCGAGCCGCGCCATCTCCTCACTGGCGACGAGCGCGCTCGACATGTTCAGGTCGACGCCGAGCTCGTCGGCGAGGAAGCCCAGCACCCGCCGGTCTGGCGTGGCGTTGGTGTGCAGTGACGGCACGAACGGGCGAATTCGCCCCTCCCAGTTCATGAACGCGCCGTCCTTCTCGACCACTGGTGCGACCGGGAACACCACGTCGGCGAGTTCAGTCACCGCGCTTTCCCGCAGCTCGAGGCTGACGACGAACGGCGCGGCATCGACCGCCGCCAGCGCCGCATCCGGGTCGGACAGATCGGCGAGCTCCACGCCACCGACGAGCAGTGCGCCCAGTTCGCCGTCTTGTGCCGCGGCCAGAATGCCCGCGGTGTCGCGGCCCTGGGTGCTCGGCAGCTCGCCGAAATTCCATGCGGCGGCTGTCTGTTCGCGGGCGGTCGCATCGCTGAGTGGTCGACCGCCGGGCAGCAGCCCGGGCAACGCCCCGGCATCGAGGGCGCCGCGCTCGCCGGCCCGCCGTGGTATCCACGCCAGCCGGGCACCGGTCGCGGCCGCCAATCTGCTTGCGGCGGAAAGCGCTCCTGGCGAAGTTGCCAGTCGCTCACCGACCAGGATGACCGCGCCCGGCATCTTCAAATGCGCGTCATCGGCCAAGCCGTCCAGCGCCGCGGCTTCGCCGCCCGGCGCCGACGCAATCAATCGTCCGCGCAGTTTGGCCAGCGAGCGGGTGGCGAACGGTGCGATCGCCGTGACCTGCAGCGCGTTCTTGCGGACCGCCCTGCGCAGCCGCAGGAACACGATCGGTGATTCCTCTTCGGGTTCGAATCCGGCCAGCAGCACCGCCGGCGCCGCCTGCAAGTCGGCGTACGTCACTTCCATCGGCCGCCCGGCGACATGCGCGGCGAGGAATTCGGCCTCCTCGGTGCTGTGCGGGCGCGCGCGGAAGTCGATGTCGTTGGTGCCCAACACCATCCGGGCGAACTTGGAGTAGGCGTAGGCGTCTTCCACGGTTGCCCGCCCGCCGACCAGTACCCCGGCGCTTCCGTTCGCCGCGGCCAACCCGGCAGCCGCCACACTCAGAGCTTCCGACCACGACGCGGGCCGCAGCTTGCCGTCTTCGTCGCGGATCAGCGGGGTGGTGATGCGGTCACCTTGGGTGGTGTAGGTGAACGCCCAGCGGCCCTTGTCGCAATTCCATTCCTCGTTGACCTGTGGGTCGTCACCGGCCAACCGGCGCATGACTTTTCCGCGGCGATGGTCGGTGCGCTGTGCACATCCCGACGCGCAGTGCTCGCACACGCTGGGGCTGGAAACCAGATCGAACGGGCGGGCCCGGAACCGGTAGGCAGCGCCGGTGAGCGCCCCGACCGGGCAGATCTGCACCGTGTTGCCGGAGTAGTAGGACTGGAACGGCTCACCCGGGGCGATGCCCACCTGTTGCAGCGCCCCGCGCTCGAGCAGGTCGATGAACGGGTCTCCGGCGATCTGCTCGGAGAACCGGGTGCAGCGGGCGCACAAGACGCAGCGCTCCCGGTCCAACAACACCTCGGACGAGATGTTGATCGGCTTGGGGAAGGTTCGCTTGACGTCCTCGAACCGGGTTTCGGCCCGTCCGTTGGACATCGCCTGGTTCTGCAGCGGGCATTCGCCGCCCTTGTCGCAGACCGGGCAGTCCAGCGGGTGGTTGATGAGCAGGAGTTCCATCACTCCCTGCTGCGCCTTGTCCGCGGCCTCGGACGTCAACTGGGTGCGTACCACCATGTCCGGTGTGCACGTCGTGGTGCACGACGCCATCGGTTTGCGCTGGCCCTCGACCTCGACCAGACATTGCCGACAGGCACCCACCGGATCGAGCAGGGGGTGGTCGCAGAACCGCGGGATCTGAATGCCGACCAGTTCGGCGGCCCGAATCACCAAGGTGCCCTTGGGCACACCGACCTCCACGTCGTCGATGGTGATGTTCACCATCTCGACAGGCGGGGCGTCGGTTCCGGTGTCTCCAGAATCGATGGTCTGCGTCATCTAGACCCCCACCCCTTTGTTCTGCGCGAGCGTGCAGTTTCGTGCGCGACACGCCGATGAAGGCGTATGAAAACGCGCATTCGCGATCGCCATCACACCCCCACTTCCTCGGTGGCCATCAGTGTCGAGGCGTGCGGGTCGAACGGACAGCCGCCCGACAGGTGCGCGACGTACTCGTCGCGGAAGAACTTGATCGACGACATGATCGGGGCCGCCGCACCGTCGCCCAAGGCGCAGAACGACTTTCCGAAGATGTTGTCGGAAATGTCGAGCAGCTTCTGAATATCGGCCTCGGTGCCGCGGCCGGTCTCCAGGCGCTCATAGATCTGCGCCAGCCAGTAGGTGCCTTCCCGGCACGGCGTGCATTTGCCGCATGACTCGTGGGCGTAGAACTGCGTCCACCGACGCACCGCGCGTACTACGCACGTGGTCTCGTCGAAGATCTGCAGCGCCTTGGTTCCGAGCATGGTGCCGACGCCCGCCATGCCCTCGTAATCGAGTGGCACGTCGAGGTGTTCGTCGGTCAGCAGCGGTGTGGAGGAGCCGCCCGGTGTCCAGAACTTCAGGGAGTGGCCCGCCCGTATACCCCCGGCATATTCGAGCAGTTCGCGTAGCGTGATACCCAGAGGCGCTTCGTACTGACCCGGATTTGTGACATGTCCGGACAGCGAATACAGCGTGAATCCTGGCGACTTCTCCGACCCCATCGACCGGAACCAGTCCACCCCGTTGAGCAGAACCGGCGGCACGCTGGCGATGGATTCCACATTGTTGACGACGGTGGGGCAAGCGTAAAGTCCGGCGACCGCGGGGAACGGCGGGCGCAGCCTCGGTTGGCCGCGGCGGCCCTCCAGCGAGTCCAGCAGCGCGGTCTCCTCACCGCAGATGTAGGCCCCCGCACCGGCATGCACGATCAGTTCCAGATCGAAACCGGATCCGGCGATGTCGGTGCCGAGATAGCCGGCCTCGTATGCCTCGGCAACCGCGGCTTGCAGCCGGCGCAATACCGGGACGACTTCTCCGCGCACGTAGATGAAGGCGTGGTGCGCCCGGATCGCATACGCGGCGATGATCACACCCTCGACCAGGAAGTGCGGGGTCGTCAACATCAGCGGAATGTCTTTGCACGTACCGGGTTCGGACTCGTCGGCGTTGACCACCAGGTAGTGCGGTTTGGCGCCGGCCCCCGTGTCGTCCTGAGGAATGAACGACCACTTGGTGCCCGTCGGGAATCCGGCACCGCCGCGGCCCCGCAGACCCGAATCCTTCATGGTGGCGATCAGATCGTCGGGATCCATCGCGAGCGCGCGCCCGAGGGCGCGATAGCCGTCGTGGCGCCGGTAGGTCTCCAGCGACCAGGGTTCGGGTTCATCCCAGAACCGGCTGAGAACGGGAGTCAATGGGGTCATTTCTTCGAATCCGTTGCATCCGGGTCTGTTTCGGGCTCGTCAGGCTGGGGGGGAACGGTCACCGACGGCCCTGGTGCGGGTTCGTTCTTGGTGGCCTCGGCAGCCACTTTCTTATCGTCGGGTGCGCCGTTCGAGGCCGCCGACGAGTCCGCGCTGGGTGCCTCCATACCGCGCTCTCGAGCAACCCGCAGTCCGGCGAGGGTGGCGTCCCCGACGCTGCCCTGTGCCGCGGTGGATTGCGGATCAGGCAGTCCGGCAAGGGTTCTGGCGGTCTCCCTGAAGGAGCACAGCGGTGCGCCGCGTGTCGGATCGGGTGGTTGGCCGGCGCGCAATCCGTCGACAAGGTCGCGTGCCGACGACGGCGTCTGGTTGTCGAAGAACTCCCAGTTGACCATCACGACCGGGGCATAGTCGCACGCGGCATTGCATTCGATGTGTTCGAGTGTGACCCGGCCGTCACCGGTGGTCTCGCCGGCGTGCACACCCAAATGATCCTGCAGCGCTTCCAGAATCGCGTCGCCACCCATGACCGCGCACAGTGTGTTCGTGCATACCCCGACCAGATACTCACCTGTCGGTGTGCGGCGGTACATCGAGTAGAACGTGGCCACCGCGGTGACTTCGGCGTCGGTCAAGCCCAACTGCGCGGCGCAGAACGCGATGCCCGCGGGAGTCAGGTAACCGTCCTCCGACTGGACGAGATGCAGGAGCGGCAACAGTGCCGAGCGACCCTGCGGATAGCGGGAGATGATCCGTTCGGCGTCGCCGGCCAGCCGCGCCGCCACGTCGGGCGGATAGCTCTTGGGGCCGTGGATCGGTGGCCCTGGCTCGTCGGGCCGCTGACCGAGCTCGAGAAAGATGCTCACCTGTCCACCCCGCCCATCACCGGGTCGATCGACGCCACCGCGGTGATCGCGTCGGCGACCATGCCGCCCTCACACATTGCGGCCACGGCCTGAAGGTTGTTGAACGACGGATCCCGATAGTGCACCCGGTACGGGCGGGTGCCGCCGTCGGAGACCATGTGCACGCCCAGCTCTCCGCGCGGTGACTCAACCGCAACGTAGACCTGACCCGCCGGCACGCGGATGCCCTCGGTGACGAGTTTGAAGTGGTGGATCAGCCCCTCCATCGAGTGGCCCATGATCTTGGCGATGTGTTCGGGGGAGTTGCCGAGTCCGTCGGGCCCGAGTTTGAGGTCTGCCGGCCACGCCAGCTTCTTGTCCTGGATCATCACGGGCCCGGGCTGCAACCTATCGATGCACTGCTCGATGATCTTCAGCGACTCGTGCATCTCCTTGACCCTGATCAGGTAACGGCCGTAGGAGTCGCATGCGTCGTCGGTGATGACGTCGAATTCGTATGTCTCGTAACCGCAATAGGGTTGCGCCCTGCGCAGGTCGTGCGGGAGACCGGTGGAGCGCAGGCACGGGCCGGTGATGCCCAACGCAATGCACCCGGTCAGGTCAAGGTATCCGATGCCCTGCGTGCGGGCCTTCCAGATGTAGTTCTCGGAAAGAAGATCCTCCAGGTCTTTCAGGCGCTTCGGCATCAGCTTGAGCATGTCGCGGATCTGGGGGATGGCCTCGTCGGGTAGGTCCATCGCCACCCCGCCCGGCCGGATGTAGGCGTTGTTCATCCGCAGCCCGGTGATGGTCTCGAAGATCGACAGGATCTGCTCGCGCTCGCGGAACCCGTAGAACATCGCGCCCATGGAGCCCAGCTCCATACCGCCGGTCGCCAGCGCGACCAGATGCGACGAAATGCGGTTGAGCTCCATCATCATCACGCGGATGACGCTGGCGCGCTCAGGGATGTCGTCGGTGACGCCGAGCAGCTTCTCGACGCCGAGGCAGTACACCGTCTCGTTGAAAAGCGGTGAGAGGTAGTCCATTCGGGTCACAAAGGTGACACCCTGAGTCCAGGTGCGGAACTCGAGGTTCTTCTCGATTCCGGTGTGCAGGTACCCGATTCCGCAGCGGGCCTCGACGATGGTCTCACCCTCGATCTCGAGGATCAGTCGCAGCACCCCGTGGGTGGACGGGTGCTGCGGGCCCATGTTGACGACGATGCGTTCGCCGACATGGGATTCCGCGTTTTCTCTTGCCGCCGCGACGACTTGGTCCCAGTCCTGGCCGCCGACGACGACCACCCTTTCGGTACCGCCCGACCCCGAGGGGTTCGACGGTTCGGGGGATGTGCTCATCAGTTGTAGGCCCTCCGCTGATCGGGCGGCGGGATCTCGGCGCCGTGGTACTCCACCGGTATGCCGCCCAACGGGTAGTCCTTGCGTTGCGGGTGTCCGACCCAGTCGTCGGGCATTTCGATTCGGGTCAACGCGGGATGCCCGTCGAAGACGATGCCGAAGAAGTCGTAGGTCTCCCGCTCGTGCCAGTCGACGGTCGGGTACACCGAGTACAGCGACGGGATGTGCGGGTCGGCGTCTGGTGTGGCGACCTCGAGCCGGACGCGACGGTTGTGTGTGATCGACATCAGCGGGTAGACGGCGTGCAGTTCGCGACCCTCCTCGTCCGGGTAATGAACGCCGCTGACTCCCAGGCACAGCTCGAACCTCAGCCCGGGGTCATCCCGCAGCACCTGCGCCACCGCAGGCAGCTGCTCGCGGTGCACCTCCAGCGTCAACTCGTCGCGGTAGACCACCACCCGCTCGATGGATGCCGCGTAACCGTCGTCGCCGAGCGCGGCGGCGAGTCTGTCGACGACGTCGTCGAAATAGCCGCCAAACGGGCGCGGTGAACTGCCAGGCAGCGCGACCGGACGCACGAGGCGGCCGTAGCCAGACGTGTCTCCGGAGCCCGTCGCCCCGAACATGCCGCGGCGCACACCGATGACCTCTGGAGGCTGGATGTCAGCCTCGGGGCTATTGCCGTTTTCGGTCACCGCAGCAAACCTTTGAGTTCGATGGTCGGCGTGACGGCCAGTGCTGCCTGCTCGGCTTCGCGGATCGCCTCCTCGCGGTGCACGCCGAGCGGCATCTCCTGAATCTTGTCGTGCAGCTTGAGAATTGCGTGCAACAGCATCTCGGGGCGCGGCGGGCATCCGGGCAGATAGATGTCGACCGGGACGACGTGATCGACGCCCTGGACAATCGCGTAGTTATTGAACATCCCGCCAGACGAGGCGCATACACCCATTGCCAGCACCCATTTGGGCTCGGCCATCTGGTCGTAAATCTGGCGCAGCACCGGCGCCATCTTCTGACTGACGCGGCCAGCGACGATCATCAGGTCCGCCTGCCGGGGCGTCGCCGAGAACCGCTCCATGCCGAAGCGCGAGATATCGAAGCGCGGCCCCGCTGTCGCCATCATCTCGATTGCGCAGCAGGCCAGGCCGAAGGTCGCAGGCCACAGGGAGCCCTTGCGGATATAGCCGGCCACTTTCTCGACCGTGGACAGCAGAATTCCGCCGGGCAGCTTTTCCTCTAGTCCCATGTCAGGCCTCCCCGTCGCCACACATACGCGTAGGCCACGAAGACCACGACCATGAAGAGAAGCATCTCTACCAGCGCAAACAACCCGAGGCTGTCGAAGGCGACCGCCCACGGGTAGAGGAACACGATCTCGATGTCGAAGATGATGAACAACATCGCCGTCAGGTAGTACTTGATCGGAAACCGCTGGCCTGCCGAGTGGGCCGAGGCCAGGTCCGGCACCGGCTCGATGCCGCACTCGTAGGCCTCTAGCTTCGAGTGGTTGTAGCGCCTGGGCCCGATCAGCAGCGCAATGCCGACCGAGCCGACCGCAAACGCGGCTGCGATGGCGCCGAGAACCAGAATGGGTGTGTACAAATCCATACCGAGCAAACGCTCCCTCGTGGGCTGTCGATGTGAGCTTACCCACACCCTAGCGGGCTTTTTGATGCACGCCACACATTTTGGTTAGTATCCCTACTAGCACCGTGTCGCCATCTCGTCGTGCCTCGAACACGCAAGTGCGACAGAGGAATTCGCGTCGCTGCCTATTACACGAGGGTGCGCAGCAAGGACGCCACGGCGTCACCCAAACGGATCGGGTCGATCGGGTGGGGAACCGCTGCTTCCGCACGCGACCAGCTGGCCAGCCAGGCATCGTCGGGTCGTCCGGTCAGCACCAGGATCGGCGGGCAATCGGCAATCTCGTCCTTGAGCTGCTTGGCGATTCCCATGCCGCCGACGGGTGTGGCCTCCCCGTCGAGGATCACCAGATCGAACCCGCCCTCATCCATCAGTCGGATGACCATCGGGCCGGTCGCGACGTCGACATAGGTCAGCTCTGGCAGCTCGGGGTGCACGCGCTTGCCCAGTGCCAGCTGCACTTGCTCGCGCGTTCTCGGGTTGTCGCTGTAGACCATGACCCGCAACGGGCCGGAAGGCGAAGCCATGCGCCGATGTTACGGCGAGGCTTGGACCCGCCGGAACAAAACGTCGCCCGAGATCGTCACGTCGTCGGCGACCATCCCGACCAGATTGCCGTCAACGCCGAAGTCCTTGCGGTTGATGGTGGCCTGCGTGGTGAGCCGTACAGCGCCATCGCCGAGCACCGTGACGGCGGCGCGCAGAGGCAAGGGTTTGGTGGTGCCCTTGACGGTGAGCTCCCCGCGCAGGTCGACGGTGTCGCCGTCGACTGCTTCGGCACCGGTGATCGCCAGGCTGGTCTGCGGATACTTCTCGACCTCAAAGAAATCCGCCGAACGCAGATGCTCGTCCCGCTTGCGAATCCCGGTCTCCAACGATGCGGTGTTGATGTCGATGCGCCCGGATAGCGTTGGCCCGCTGCTGATCTGGCCGTCGCCGCTGAACTCCTTGATGCGGCCCTTGACGGGCATCAAGCCCCACATCGACTTGCACTTGAACCCGATCGTTGACTGATCGGGAACGACCCGCCACATGCCGGCGGACTCGGGACTGTCGAGAATCTCTTGTATGACTGCCATGTCATCTCCGCGGTGAATCGGTCGACCCGAGCAGGGGGGCGAGTTCTGCTGGGTCGAAGTACTCGTCGATCCGGCTGATTAGCCCGTTGGCGCCCAACTTGATAACGATGCAGACCCGCATCGAGATCGATCCGCCGTCACGACCCGTCGCGTGCAGGATGTGTTGCTGGACGAACCCGCCGTCGAACACGCGGCGGTCAAGGATCTCGTAGCGGCGGTCGGCGGTTCGATTGATGAACCAGGTGATCACCCGAAGCGCGCGTTCCTTGTCGCGGTCGCGGTTCTCCCCGGTCTTCCATACCGCGACGTCGTCGTTCCACAACTGCTGGATCATCGCGATGTCGCTGTGCTCGATCGCCCCGAACAGGCGGTCAGCGACGTCGGTGATGGCGTCAGCATCGACGGCGGGCATGCCGTCAGCGTAATGGCTTGACCTCAAGAGTGGTTGAGGTAAAACACTTCCTTCATGGATACGACACCCGCCTTCTCACTGTTCGACGATGCCTACCAAGCCCGCACCGCGCCA
>DATFCF010000667.1:0-7688 GCA_035253445.1 Mycobacterium sp. | reverse complement strand
GGTCGGCGGCTGGGCGCCGGATGGGCTGCTGGACAGCTACCACAGGGAACGGCATCCGGTGGCCGCCGACGTGCTGAACAACACCCGCGCGCAGATGGAGCTGCTGTCCCCGGAGCCGGGTCCGCAGGCGGTGCGCCGGCTGCTGTCGGAACTGATGGATTTCGAGGAGGTGAATCGGTACCTGATCGAGAAAATCACCGCCATTGGGGTGCGATACGACTTCGGCGAGGGGCCTGACCTGCTCGGCAGGCGGCTGCGGGACGTGGGGCTGAAACGGGGTCGACTCTACGAGCTGATGCGCGGTGGTCGCGGGCTGCTGCTCGACCAGACCGGCCTGCTTTCGGTGGAGGGTTGGGCAGATCGAGTCGACCACGTCGTCGACGTCAGCGAGGAATTGGATGTGCCTGCTGCGCTGCTGCGGCCTGACGGTTACGTGGCGTGGGCCGGCGAAGACCAGCAGGATCTGCTCAGCCAGCTGCCCAAGTGGTTCGGCCCGGCCGTCATCTGAGTCGTCGAGCGCCTCGTGCCCGCGAAGCCGGATTGTGCGGCCACGTGTGGTAGCGGATACATTGTGTCGTCTGCGGTGAAGAAGTCGCCGTGGCCCACGGACGGAGTGAGTCTTTGCACGGCATTTCCGCAGGCAGCGTCTCCGTGCGCAGTCAACTCGCAGCGCCCGGCGCTTACGCGGACGCATCACCCGAGCTCCAGGTCGGAAGTGATGCAGCGTTGCCATCGCAGAAGTAGCTGAATACGCGCACCTGAGTGACGCGGACGTCGAAGCGATCGCGTCGTCGTTGGAAGAGATCCGTAGCGACATCGAGGCGTCGCTCGGTGCCAAGGACCGCGCATATATCAAGCGCGTCATACGTTTTCAGCGGTGCCTCGAAGTTGCCGCCCGGCTGACAATTTTTGGCAGCAGGGGCAAGACCGGGTGGACGGTCGGCACCCTGGCATTGCTCGCGTCGAAGTGCATCGAGAACATGGAGCTCGGCCACAACATCACCCATGGGCAGTGGGATTGGATGAACGACCCGGAAATCCACTCCAACACCTGGGAGTGGGACATGGTGGGCCCGTCGTCGCAGTGGCGCTATTCCCACAACTACCGCCACCACGTGTGGACCAACGTGATCGGGATGGACGACGACCTCGGCTTCGGCGTCATCCGCGTCAGCCGCGACCAGGAGTGGAAGCCGGGCTATCTGTGGGCTCCGTTGCGGGCGCTCGGGCTGTCCATCGTCTTCGAGTGGGGCATTGCGCTGCACAACTTGGCCGCAGAGCAGCGCGATCAGCAGACCGAGGAGGGCAAGGCCGAGCTCAAGCGGGCCATGGTCGGCAAAATGATCCGCCAGGCCGCCAAGGATTATCTCTTCTTTCCGGCGCTCAGCGGACGTCGCTTTTTACGCACATTCCTGGCGAATCTCGTCGCCGCCGGCTTCCGCAATGGGTGGGCGTACATCGTGATCGTCTGCGGTCACTTCGCCGACGGTGCCGAGAAATTCACGCCCGCTGCCGTGGAGAACGAGACGAGGCCCGAGTGGTATCTGCGGCAGATGCTGGGAACCGCAAACTTCAACGCAGGCCCCGTCCTGAGGTTGATGAGCGGAAACCTCTGCTACCAAATCGAGCACCACCTGTTCCCCGATCTGCCGAGCAACAGATACCCCGAGATCGCCGCGCGAGTGCAGGCGCTCCTGGCTGAATACGACCTGCCGTACACGACGGGTCCGTTGATTCGGCAGTTCTGGCACACCGTGCGAACGATCTGCAAGCTCTCCTTACCGGACCGCTTCCTGACAGCGACCTGCCACGATGCGCCGGAGACCGCCTCCGAGCAAAAGTTCAGGGCCGTGGCGATACATCCCCAGGTATTCGGAGCGCAGGTGGTCGGAGAACCGCGACGCGGGTTGGATACCGCGATCACTGACCGCACTGGGCAGCGGTTGAAACGAGGCTGGCTCCGGCCTATGTCGCAGCGCGCCGCTGCCATCGCCGCGCTTCGTTTCTCCTGATCAGTGCTGCGCCAGACAACGCCCGGCGGGATCGCAACAGCGCGGATAAGAGAAGGGGCCGCTTTGGCAGCGGCCCCAACTGGTGAACGTCAGGTTCAGGTTTGCTTGGCGTAGCGGACCAGGAACGCGACGGCCACGAACCCCGCGCCGACAGCGATCGCGCCCCACAGCACGAACGGGAACACCAGCGAGACCGGTGAGGCGCCAACGCTGGAGAGCGCCGTTGCGCTGTACACCAACCAGAACAGTCGGTAGACGGACCAGAGAGCGGTGATGCCGGCGGAGAGCCCAATCACCAGGGCGCGCGTGCGATCGACGCGGTTGACCTGTTCCTGGATACGGGTGGGCACGATGTTCATTGCTGATTTCCCTTCAAAGATGCGTTGCCTGGTTGGCGTCGTCATGCCGGCAAGTACATCTAGGAGGCGTGGCTACCGATCCCAACATCCGTGTTGTCGCCGCCCGCAAGTGGGCCCGATTCAGCGGCATAGCCCAGGGCTGCGCTGCTTTCTCAACGTCAGGGTTGCACCCCAGGCCGGCCTCGCGGAGTCGACAGCGCAACCAAACGTCGACGTCCGCTGCGGTGGTGGTGCCCGGTGGCTACCTTTCACAAACCTAGGAGCACGCCACCAGTTCAGTTGTCTGAGCTTGTTTGCGCAACGTGGCCAGGGATCGGGACAGCAGGCGCGACACGTGCATTTGCGATATCCCGAGACGATCGGCGATCTGGCTTTGCGTCATATTCGCGAAGAATCGAAGCTGAAGCACGGTTTGCTCGCGTTCGGGTAACGCCCTCAACAGTGGGCGAACCGTTTCTGCGTCGAGCACCTTGTCGAGATTGGCATCAAGGTCGCCGAAGGCTCGTGAGACTGGCCGGCCGTTTTCATCGTCTGCGTGCGCTGGAGCATCAGAGGACACGGCGGCGTACGCGCTGGCCGCAATCGTGGCCTGCACCACCTCGTCACGATCGACGCCCAGATAGGTCGCGATCTCGCCGGCAGTGGGTGCGCGGCACAGCTGTTGAGACAACTCATCGCGCGCTCTCTTGAGCTGGAAGTTCAGGTCCTTGAGCCGGCGGGGGACTCTGACAGACCACCCGTGGTCACGGAAGTACCGGCGGACCTCACCCATCATGGTCGGCACGGCGAATGCGAGGAAATCCGCACCACTTTCGATATCGAAGCGGTTCACCGCGTTCATCAACCCGACGCGCGCGACTTGAACGAGGTCTTCCAGTGGTTCTCCGCGATTCCGGTACCGAAGAGCGATGTGGTCGGCCAGTGGTAGACAGCGTTCAATTATTGAATTACGTTGACGCTCAAAGGAAATCGATCCCTTTTCCAGCGTGCCGAGATGGCGAAGCATCTCGGTTACGTCAGCGTAGTCGGTGTGCTTACTAGACATTGGGCGGTCCTGTCGATTTCTGGGCTGAAGGAAGGCAGGCCGGACACCACATGCATTGCGATTAGCGAGCGGGCCGGCGGTCTGTGCGCTACGTAAGCGCGTCTTTGATCTTGTAGACCGCATCGTTGACGTTCGGCTCACCGTGCCCCAGCTTGCCGTCGTTCGCGACGCCCGTGTCCCTAATACGCTGGCCCAGGCCTTCTTTGACCTTGCCGCCAAACTCTTCGAGCCTGCTGCAGGCATTCTTCTCGGCAGCCATGACTAACCCCTTTGATCGAATGGAGTGCCAAGGCTCGAGCCTGAACCTTGCAAGGGGTATACCTCGGCAAGACAGATTTGAAACCCAGCCGCGAGTGAGCGGCGTGCGAATCTACGTCTCGTCGGGTCTTCGGCGTGGGGGAAGGGATGTTGACCTGCTCCATTGCCAAACCTCCGCGCGGCTGAACCCCCTCAGCCGTTGTCTTCCAGCACTTTCCGCACCGGCGCTATGCCGAGGCCGCCAGGGTCTTCTTGTCCTCGGCGGCGAACGTGTCCTCCAGCTGCAGTGGCGAGTAGTCGACATCGATGTCGGCAAGTGCGCGCCCCCGCGCACTACCGATCGTTCCGAGCCGTCGCATCCCCTTGTCGGCGGCGTACTGCTGGAACTCGTCGATGGTGAGGTCGAAGGGAATCTCGTCGTAGAGGGCGAACCCATCGGCGGTGTTCTGCAGGGCCAGCGGAATCAGCTCGGTCATGCGTGTTTCGAACACACCCCAGTTGGCGTCGTCCGCGGCGACGTGGCGCCGGCAGGTGAACGTGCCCCATGCCATGTGGCGTCGCTCGTCATCACCGATGCGCCGCACCAGTTCCTGCATGCCGGGGAGAATGCCGCGGTCCACGCAAATCCGGTGCCACGCATAGTATCCCGTCAGCGCCATCATGCCTTCGATGACGTGGTTGTATGTCGCCGATGCACGAACTTGGGTGGCTGGTGAGGGATCTGTCGACAGGGCATCGAGCGATTCCGGAAGCTCTTCGTAGAAGATTTTCCGGTAGGACGGAAGGTCGTCGAGGTAGACCTGCAGGTCGCCGGTGAGCCCGACGGCGTCGAGCCACATGCGGAACACCTGGGTGTGTTTGGCTTCCTCGAACGCGAACTGAGTCAGATACATCTCGTCGCCGAGTCGCCCCTCGGCCTTCATGGCCGCCATGAACGGCTGGATGTCCTGGGTGACCGCTTCCTCGCCGGCGATGAACTCGGCGCACAACCGGGTGGCCCAGTCTCGCTCGAGTTCTGACAGCGACTCCCAGTCCTCCAGGTCTCGGGAGAAGTCGATGTCGGCCGGATCCCAGAACTTCGCGTTGCCCCCGGCGAAGAGCTTCAACGGCAGGCTGTTCCAGTTGAGGCCGCCTGCGCCGAGTGACTGTGAGTGTGTCCGTGTCATGAGTTCGACCTCCTCAGATGGCCATCCTACTGTGACATGCATCACAGTCACGAGGGGTGTTCGCGGCCGGTGAACTGGTGATTGTGCGGTCGGATACGCCGGCAACCGCGTGTTGCGTATGAAACCGCGCACCGGCACGGATCTGCATCCTCCGGCTCGCCTCAGATGCTGAGTCGTCGATAACGCTGCAGACGTCGAACGCCGGAGGCCGGTACAGGTCCGTCGCTCGGAATCAACGCGGCATCCACCCGGGCGCGAACCTCTTCGACGTCGAACCGGGTACCAATTGCGACCAGGCAGTTGGCGCTCGACCTCGGTGGCGCGGCGGCGACGTGGATCGACGCGCCGACCACGTTGACGACGTAGGTCCGCACCCGTCCTGGGTAGCGGACGGCCACCGTCCCCTTGAGGCGGTACACGCCGGCCGGTGGCTTCTCCAGAAGGTCGAAGAGCGCACCGGGGTCGATGCAGCCCTCGCTGGTGGCGGTCACCGAGTTGGCGTGGACGTGGTCGTGCTGATCGGCGTGCGGGGCCACCGCTGGATCAGTCGCCGAATCGATGATCAGTTCCCGAAACGACAGCTGCCCAGAGGCGTCGGCGTCGGATACGTCGTACAACAGAGCGGGATCGACCCTCGCACCGATGGCGCCGACGACGTGCGCGTCCGGATTGCGTTCGCGCACCCGCGTCTCGACGCGTTCCACGGTGCTGGCCCGATCGCCCTCGGGGATCTGGTCGAGCTTGTTGACCACGACCAGTGACGCCGCTCCATAGCGCGCGGGCGGGTTGCTGCTGCGGTCGACGGTGTCGAAATGCATCGCGGCGTCGATGACGTCGACGATGCCCCCTGGCCGCACCCGCTCGACCCCGCTGAAGCGGATGATCCGGGAGATGGCGACCGGATCCGCCAAGCCGCTGGCCTCGACGATGATCGCGTCCAATGCCAGCCGGGGATCGGCGAGTTTCGCCAGCGCCTCGTCCAGGCCCCCGTCGTCGGGCAGGCAGCAGATGCAGCCGCCGGTGATCGACGCGGGCTCGTCGACCTGCCCGGTCACCAGGGCGGCATCGACATTGAGTTCGCCAAAGTCGTTGATGACCACGCCAATCCGGGCGCCCGGTGCACGGAGGACGTGGTTGAGCAGACTTGTCTTGCCCGCGCCGAGGTACCCGGTCAACGCGATGACGGGTATCGCTGCCACCAGACTCCCTCCGCAGTGGACGGCTACCCGCCGAGGCTAGAGGATGCCGGTGATGTCGTTCTTGAGCGCCTCGGCATCTGTACCGAAGACCGCCTGGACGCTGTTGCCGACCTCGATCACACCAGCAGCCCCGAGACTCTTCAGCCGCGCCTGATCCACCTTGCTCTTGTCGGCGACCTCGACGCGCAGGCGCGTGATGCAGGCGCCGACATCCACGAGGTTCTCCCTGCCGCCGAACGCCGCGATGACCTGCTCGGCCTTTGTGTCTGCGGCGACCGCAGCGGGTGCCGTCACCGTCGCGGCGCCGCCGGCCGCGACGGCCGTGACCGACTCCGTGCCTTCGCCGAGGTTCGCCTCTTCCTCCGCCTCGAACTCCGCTTCGGGCTCGCGTCCCGGAGTTCTCAAGTTCCACTTCGTGATCGCGAACCGGAAGAGCAGGTAGTAGACGACGAAGAACACCACGCACATACCGATCAGCAGCGGGATGTTCTTAGCCGCCGGGGCCGTACCGAAGAGAATCAGATCGATGAGGCCCGCCGAGAACGAGAAGCCCAGGTGGATGTCGAGCAGATACGCGATCGCCAGCGACAGTCCTGTCAGCACCGCGTGGATGAGGTACAGCGGGAAGGCCACGAACATGAACGCGAACTCGAGTGGTTCGGTAATCCCGGTCACGAACGCGGTCAGCGCCGCCGCTGCCAGAATGCCGACAGCGACCTTCCGTTGCTTCTTGTTCGCCACGTGGATCATGGCCAGCGCGGCGGCGGGCAGCCCAATCATCAGGATCGGGTAGAAGCCTGCGGTGTATGCGCCGCCGGTCGGGTCTCCCGCGGTGAAGCGGGGGATGTCGCCGGTCACGAGTTCGCCGCCCGGCGACTGGTAGTCGCCGTAGAGAAACCAGATATAGGAGTTCGGAATGTGGTGCAGGCCTAGCGGGAGCAACATGCGATTGGCGAAGCCGTAGACGAAGGCGCCGACAGCGCCCGATCCGGCGATGAACTTGCCTAGCCCGGTCAATCCGGCGTCGAAGATCGGATAGAAGTAGCTCATCACGAACGCGAGGAAGAGCGACGCCAACGACACCACGATCGGGACGAAGCGTCGGCCGCCGAAGAAACCGAGATAGGAAGGCAGTTGGATGGTGTGGTAGCGGTCGAAGAGCCACGCGGTGAGCAGGCCGACCACGATGCCCGCGAAGACTCTGTAGTCGATCTGGGCCTGGTCGCCGGCCTTGTCGACCTCGCCGGCGAGCACGATCGGCGACATGGTCTCGAACACCGCCTTCATCACCAGATAGCCGACGACCGCGGACAATGCCGTCGACCCGTCGGCCTTCCTGGCGAATCCGATGGCGACGCCGACGGCGAAAAGCAGCCCCAGGTTGTCGAACAGCGCGCCGCCCGCAGCGCTCATCGCCTTGAAGAATGGGCCGATTACCGGCGCGTCGATCCAGCCGAGCACATCGGGCTGGCCCAGCCGCAACAGAATGCCCGCTGCCGGCAACACCGCGATCGGAAGCATCAGGCTCTTGCCGAGCCGCTGCAATTGCGCAAACCCGGGAATTCGCATGCCCGACTTCTTCTGCGTCCCTTGCGGATTCGTCGTGTCGCTCATGTCCGCTGACCTCCTTCGCCGCAAAACTCCGCCTG
>DATFCF010000666.1:0-2799 GCA_035253445.1 Mycobacterium sp. | reverse complement strand
TTCGAGGCGGAGTTGCTGCCACGCTTCGCGCCCATCAGCATGCTCGCGCTGCTGGCCACACTCGTGCTCATCTTCGCCTTCCAGGCCGACAACATCCTCGGCAAGCCGCTGCACGTGGCGTTGATCGCGGTGCCGATCCTGTTGCAGGTCTACTTCAACTCGTCGCTGACGTACGGCCTGATGCGCGTCTTTCGGGTCGAGTACGCCATTGCGGCCCCTGGCGCGCTGATCGGCGCCAGCAACTTCTTCGAACTGGCGGTCGCCACCGCCATCGCCCTGTTCGGTCCGGAATCCGGCGCGGCTCTGGCCACCGTGGTCGGTGTGCTCATCGAAGTGCCGGTGATGCTGTCGGTCTGTGCGGTCTGCAACCGCACCCGTCATTGGTTCCCGGTGCCGGGCGTCGTCGCCTCCTGAAGGAAGGTCTTGTCATGCCACAGATACACGTCTTCGACCCAGCCCTCTGCTGCAGCACCGGTGTCTGTGCCACGGACGTCGACCAGGCCCTCGTCACCTTTGCGGCGGACGTGGACTGGGCGCGTGCCCAGGGCGCGACCATCGAGCGGAGCAACCTCGCGCAGGATCCCACGGCCTTCGCAGCCAACGCGACCGTGCGCACGCTGCTCGAACGCTCCGGCCAGGCGGCGCTGCCGATTGTGCTGGTCGATGGCGACGTCGCCATGGCGGGACGCTACCCGGAGCGCGCGGAGCTCGCTCGGTGGGCGGGCCTGAAGGTCACCACGCCGCTGCCGATGGCGACCACCAGTTGCTGCTCGAGTTCGGACTGCTGCTGAGGGGGCCATGACGCTGCAGTTTCTCGACCGCCTCCCGCGCCACGTCTTCTTCACGGGCAAGGGCGGCGTGGGCAAGACGTCCGTCGCCTGTGCGACCGCTGTCCACCTGGCGGATGCGGGGCGACGCGTGCTTCTCGTCAGCACCGACCCCGCCTCCAACGTCGGACAGGTGTTCGGGCTGCGCGTCGGCAACCAGGTCACGCCCGTCCCCGAAGTCCAAGGGTTGTCCGCGCTGGAGATCGACCCCGAGGCCGCGGCGCAGGTCTACCGCGATCGCATCGTCGGCCCTGTCCGTGGCGTGCTCCCCGAGGACGTGGTCAAGGGCATCGAAGAACAGCTGTCGGGTGCATGTACGACGGAGATCGCCGCGTTCGACGAATTCACGGCATTGTTGACCGATCCGAACATCGCCGCGACGTACGACCACGTCGTCTTTGACACCGCCCCCACCGGACATACCATTCGCCTCCTGCAGCTGCCCGGAGCCTGGAGTGGCTTCCTCGAGGCCGGCCGGGGCGATGCGTCGTGCCTCGGACCGCTCGCCGGGCTCGAGAAGCAACGGGCGCAGTACAAGCACGCGGTCGACGCACTGGCCGACGCGCACCAGACGCGCATGGTCCTGGTGACGCGCGCCCAGCGCGCCGCGCTGACTGAGGTGGCCCGCACGCACGAGGAATTGACGGCGATCGGCATCACGCACCACCACCTCGTAGTGAATGGCCGGTTTCCGCCCACGGCCGTCGGCGGCGACGCGTTGGCGGCGGAGATCGTGCGGCGCGAACAGGCGGCCCTTGATGCCCTGCCTGAGGGGCTCGAAGTGTTGCCGCGCGATGAGATAGACCTGAAGCCGTTCAATCTCGTGGGCGTGTCGGCACTGCGCGACCTCTTCTCTCCTTCGACATCCAGCGATGCTGTCCTGATGGTTCCGCCCGCGACCGTGGCGGCTGGCGGACTCTCGACCCTCGTCAACGCCATCGCGGCCGATGGACACGGCCTCGTCATGCTGATGGGCAAAGGCGGCGTCGGCAAGACGACCATCGCGGCGGCGGTGGCGACCGCGCTCGCCCGACGGGGCCTGCCGGTCCACCTGACGACGTCCGACCCGGCGGCGCACCTGACGGAGACGCTGGCCGGCGAGGTCGACCACCTGCGCGTCAGCCGCATCGATCCGCTGGTCGAGACCGAGCGGTACCGGCAGCGCGTGCTGGAAACGAAGGGCCGCGACCTCGACGACGCGGGCCGCGCGATGCTGGAGGAGGATCTGCGATCGCCGTGCACGGAGGAGATTGCCGTCTTCCATGCCTTCTCGCGCATCATCCGCGAGGCGCGCACGTCCTTCGTGGTCATGGACACGGCACCCACCGGGCACACCCTGCTGCTGCTCGATGCCACGGGCGCCTACCACCGGGAGGTCACGCGCCAGATGCGCGGCGGCCTGCACGTGACGACGCCGCTCATGCAGTTGCAGGACCCGCAACAGACCAAGGTCCTCATCGTCACGCTGGCGGAGACGACGCCCGTGCTCGAGGCGGCAGGACTCCAGGCGGATCTCCGGCGCGCCGGGATCGAGCCCTGGGCGTGGGTGATCAACCAGAGCCTGGCGGTGGTGGACACGACGTCGCCGCTTCTCCAGCAGCGCGCCGGGAACGAGCGGGCGCGCATCCATGACGTCGCCACGATACACGCCGGCCGCTATGCGGTCGTGGGTCTGCAGGCGAACGATCCGGTTGGCGCCGACCGTCTGGCCGCGCTGGCGGACGAGAAGCCCGTTCACGTCCGGGCGTGAGTAGGCGTTGACCATCCTGGGAAGGATCGACGGATCATGCGCATCGGCATCATCAGCGACATTCACGGCAACATGACGGCCCTCGACGCGGTGCTGGCGGACCTGCAGACGCGGCGGGTGGAGGCGACCTACTGCCTGGGAGACCTGGTCGGCTACGCCGTACACCCCAACGAAGTGACCGAACGGATTCGGGCTGCCGGGATTCCGACGATCGTCGGCAAC
>DATFCF010000665.1:0-5076 GCA_035253445.1 Mycobacterium sp. | reverse complement strand
CGCGGAAATCGAGCTGTCCGACGCGGAGTTCGAGACGCTGAGCAAAGCCGCGTCCGCCAGCGGTTGAGCCAAGGCAATACGGTGAGCGGGTGAGCACGGAGAGCAGGAGGGCTGGGGGCACCGCCCGCGCGAAGCGCAGGGGGACGACCGGAGAATCGGCAGCTGAATTCGCAGAGGAGCATCGCGGCGGCGATTTCAGCCCCATTCAGCCCACCACCCGCGGCGGGCCCGACTACGGCAGGTTCGTCGAAGCCGTCCGGACCCTGCAAGACCATGCCCGGGCCGCCGATGCGCCCGACGAGGTGATCACCGAGGCCGCCGACCTGGTCGAGAAGGTGTCGGGGCTGCTCGCACCGTATGACGCCGACGAGTGGTCGTCGCCGGCGGGCCGCCGCATGGATCTGCCGAACCGGGGGAGCGTGCTGGGTATCCCGGCGCAGTACAAGAAGACCGACGACGGGCGGATCGCGGGTGTCGTGCAGTTCCGCCGCTTCCATCTGGGTCGCAACGGCGCGGTGCACGGCGGGTGCATTGCGCAGCTGTTCGACTCGCTGCTCGGTTACACCGCATTCAGGCTCACCCGCAGCCTCTACCAGCGCACCGCGTTCCTGCATGTGGACTACCGGGCAATCGTGCCCATCGAGACGGAACTGCAGGTCGACGCTGGTGTCGACCGCGTCGAAGGCCGCAAGATGTTTCTCACAGGACGGCTGCTCGACGGGGAAGCCGTGCTGGCCGAAGCCAACGCGCTGTTCGTCAAACTCAACCCGGGACAGCCATGACAGATCAGAAGCCGGGCCTCAAACGCCGCTGGGCGCGCTGGCGCGACCGGCTGCGCGAGCGGCGCAGAGCCGAGTTCGTCTACCGCATCGTCGTCGGAGTGATCGGGCTGGTGGTCCTCGGTGTGGGGATCCTGGCCATCCCGTACCCGGGGCCGGGCTGGGCCATTGTGTTCGTCGGGCTGGGCATCCTGGCCACCGAGTTCGACTGGGCCCGGCGGCTGCTGGCCTACGCCAAGGAGCGCTACGACAAGGTGATGGACTGGTTCCATCGACAGCACGCCATCGTGCAGATCCTCGGCGGGGTTTTCACGGCCCTGATCGTGGCGGCGACACTGTGGCTGTTCGGTGCGCTCGATTGGACGGCCGAATTGGTCGGCTTCGAGCGCGAGTGGCTGAACAGCCCTATCGGCATCGGGTCGTAAGCGTCCGCACCGATAACATGGTCGCGTTCCGCGATCTTTTGATCCGCCCCGCGACAATCTTGGAGAGACACCGATGAGCGCCCCCGCCAAAACCGCCCCAGCAGCCCCGATCCGGGTCGCTGCCGGGACCACCGCGGGGGCCGCGGTTCGCGACGCCGGCCTGCCGGGCCGAGGCGCCGTGGACGCGATCGTCGTCGTCCGCGACGCCGACGGCCACCTGCGCGACCTGAGCTGGGTGCCCGATTCGGACGTCGAGGTGACGCCGGTCGCCGCCGACACCGACGACGGTCGCAGCGTCATCCGGCACTCGGCGGCGCACGTGCTGGCCCAGGCCGTCCAGGACATGTTCCCGGAAGCCAAGCTCGGCATCGGCCCGCCCATCACCGACGGCTTCTACTATGACTTCGACGTGCCTCGCGCGTTCACGCCGGAGGATCTGGAGGCGCTGGAGAAGCGCATGCGCCAGATCGTCAAGGTAGGCCAGCTGTTTTCGCGGCGGGTCTACGAATCCAAAGACCAAGCGCGCGAAGAACTCGCCAACGAGCCGTACAAGCTCGAACTCGTCGACGACAAGTCCGGTGATCCGGAGGTGATGGAGGTCGGCGGCGACGAGCTCACCGCCTACGACAACCTCAATCCCCGTACGCGCGAACGGGAATGGGGCGATCTGTGCCGCGGCCCGCACATCCCGACGACGAAATACATCCCGGCGTTCAAGCTCACCCGTAGTTCGGCCGCCTACTGGCGGGGCAACCAGGACAACGCCAGCCTGCAGCGCATTTACGGCACGGCCTGGGAGTCGCAGGAGGCGCTCGACGAACACCTCGAGTTCATCGAGGAGGCGCAGCGACGCGACCACCGCAAGCTCGGTACCGAACTCGACCTGTTCAGCTTCCCGGACGAAATCGGTTCGGGCTTGGTGGTTTTCCACCCCAAGGGTGGCATCGTGCGCCGAGAACTTGAGGAGTATTCGCGCCGCAAACACATCGAGGCCGGCTACGAGTTCGTCAACACACCGCACATCACCAAGGCGCAGCTGTTCCACACCTCGGGACACCTGGATTGGTACGCCGACGGCATGTTTCCGCCGATACACGTCGACGCCGAACTCAATGAGGACGGCACCGTGCGCAAACCCGGGCAGGACTACTACCTCAAACCGATGAACTGCCCGATGCACTGCCTGATCTTCCGGTCCCGCGGGCGGTCGTATCGCGAACTCCCGTTGCGGCTCTTCGAGTTCGGCACGGTGTATCGCTACGAGAAGTCGGGCGTGGTGCACGGGCTGACCCGTGCCCGCGGCTTCACGATGGACGATTCGCACATCTACACCACCCGCGAACAGATGCGGGAGGAGCTCTCGTCGCTGCTGCGCTTCGTGCTCGACCTGCTCGGCGATTACGGGCTGGAGGACTTCTACCTGGAGTTGTCCACCAAGGACCCCGACAAGTTCGTCGGCTCCGACGAGATCTGGGAAGAGGCGACGAACACGCTGGCCGAGGTCGCCGCGGAGTCCGGTCTGGAGTTGGTGCCCGACCCGGGCGGAGCGGCGTTCTACGGCCCGAAGATCTCTGTGCAGGCACGCGATGCGCTGGGCCGCAGCTGGCAGATGTCGACCATCCAGCTGGACTTCAACTTCCCGGAGCGCTTCGAGCTGGAGTACACCGCCGCCGACGGCAGCAGACAGCGGCCAGTGATGATCCACCGCGCGCTGTTCGGGTCGATCGAGCGGTTCTTCGGCATCCTCACCGAGCATTACGCGGGGGCGTTCCCGGCGTGGCTGGCACCGGTGCAGGTGGTCGGCATACCCGTCGCCGACGACCACATCCCGTACCTCAACGGCCTTGCCACGCAATTGAAGATGCACGGCATCCGGGCCGACGTGGACGTCAGCGACGACCGGATGGCCAAGAAGATCGTCAACCACACCAACCAGAAGGTGCCGTTCATGCTGGTGGCCGGCGACCGCGACGTCGAGGCCGGCGCCGTCAGCTTCCGCTTCGGCGACCGCAGCCAGGTCAACGGCGTTCCGCGCGAGGATGCGATCAACGCCATCGTCGAATGGGTCGCTCGCCGCGAAAACGCCGCCCCCACAGCCGAATTGCTCAAGGTGGGCACAGGAACGTGACGGACAAGGACGACCGCGCGATCGTCGACCACGGCGTCGGCGAGCCCGACCACTTGCAGCGACTGTGGACACCGCATCGGATGGACTACATCGCCGAAGCCCCGCTGCGGCGCGAGAATTCGGAGCCATCTCGTCCGTTCTCCGACATCCCCACGCTGCCCGACGAGGACGGCCTGGTGGTGGCCCGCGGGGAACTGGTGTACGTCGTGCTGAATCTGTACCCGTACAACCCTGGCCACCTGATGGTGGTGCCGTACCGGCGGGTGTCCGAACTCGAAGACCTCACCGAGGCCGAGAGTGCAGAGCTGATGGCGTTCACCCAGAAGGCAATTCGCGTCATCAAGAGCGTCTCGAACCCGATGGGTTTCAACGTCGGGCTCAACCTGGGCAAGGTGTCCGGGGGCTCGCTGGCCGAACACCTGCACATGCATGTGGTGCCCCGCTGGATCGGCGACGCCAACTACATCACCATCATCGGCGGCGCGAAGATCATCCCGCAGTTGCTGCGTGAGACCCGTCAACTGCTGGCGACCGAGTGGGCGAAGCAGCAGTGAGCAATTTCTACCTGATGACCCGCGCGGCCTACGCCAAGCTGTCCCGGCCGGTCGCCAAAGCTGCGCTGCGGGCGGGCTTCACACCCGACAGCATCACGATCCTCGGCACTGCAGGCGCGGTGATCGCCGCTCTGACGCTGTACCCGATCGGGCAGCTGTGGTGGGGTTCGGTCGCGGTCTGGTTCTTCGTGCTGGCCGACATGCTCGACGGGGCGATGGCGCGGGAACGAGGCGGCGGCACCCGGTTCGGGGCGGTGCTGGACGCGACGTGCGACCGGATCGGCGACGGCGCGGTGTTCTGCGGGCTGTTGTGGTGGGCGGCGTTCGGACTCGAAAGCGCCACGCTGGTGGTTGCCACGGCGATCTGCCTGGTCAGCTCTCAGGTCATCTCCTACATCAAGGCGCGTGCCGAGGCCAGCGGGCTATCCGGTGGCGGCGGCCTCATCGAGCGACCGGAGCGCCTGATCATCGTGCTGACCGGCGCCGGACTCTCTGGCCTCTTCGGGGTGCCATGGCTGCTGCATGGTGCGATGTGGCTACTCGCGGTGGCCAGCCTGATCACGCTCGGCCAGCGGGTGCACACGGTGCGGACGTCGCCGGGCGCGATGGAGCCGCTGCAAACCTTTGGGGCTGACAACAACTCCGGCGGCGAGAAACCCGAGACGAGCGGACCGTGACCACCACCCCGGCGGGACCTAGCCGCTTCTCGCTGGGGGGCCAACTCAGCGACTGGGGCTATGCCGCAGGCTGGCGGCTTGTCCGCGCAATGCCGGAGTTCGTGGCGCGCAACGCTTTTGACGCCGGTGCGCAGTACGCCGCGCGGGGCGGCGGACCCAAACAGTTGCGCAAGAACCTGGCCCGGGTAATCGGCGTGGAGCCCGACCGCGTGCCGGACGAGTTGATTCGTGCTTCGCTCGCCTCCTACGCGCGTTATTGGCGGGAGGCATTCCGGTTGCCGTCGATGGACCTGACGGAGGTCGCGCGCCGCCTCGATGACGTGTTCATCGGCGCGGACAGGCTTCAGGCGGACCTGGACAAGGGGCGCGGCGGCGTGCTGGCCCTGCCGCACAGCGGAAACTGGGATATGGCAGGGGTGTGGCTCGTCAACACACACGGCACCTTTGCCACTGTCGCGGAGCGGCTGAAGCCCGAGTCGCTGTACCGGCGATTCGTCGACTACCGCGAGAGCC
>DATFCF010000664.1:0-8627 GCA_035253445.1 Mycobacterium sp. | reverse complement strand
CTGTTCTGCACGTGCGACTCGTCGCGGACCGTGGTGATCCCGGCCTCCAGCGCACCGAGTGCCCCTAACAGATCGCCGGCGTAGGCGTCCTCAGGCGTGATGAGGCCGCCGAACTCCGCGCGAATTATCCGCGCATACCCGAGGTAGTCGGTCCAGGTCGCCGCACCGCGCAATGCCGTCTCCCACATGTGCCGGTGGGTATCGACGAAACCGGGCACGATCACCTTGCCGGCTGCGTCCACGACTGAGGCGTTTGCCGGGACGTCGAAATGGGTTCCGACGGCGGCGATCCTGCCGTCCACGATCATCAGGTCGCCGACGAGCTCCCCGAGAGCGGGGTCCTGGGTCAGCAGGTGCGCCCCTTGATAGACCACGGCGGTCATCCCGCGGCCTCGCTTTCGGGATACGGCGGGCAGACGCAGGTCACGACGTCGTCTCGACGTCCGCGCCAGTCAGCACCACGGCAAGGGTGGCGGGCTTGTCGGACCGGTTGCGCCAGCCGTGGCGCGTCGCGTTCTGGACGACGGCGTCACCCGCGCGCAGATGGGTGAGGTGTCCGTCGTCTAGCTCGAGCCAGATTTCTCCGTCCACCACGATGACGTAGTCGACGGTCGGCGTGGTGTGCATCCCATCGGGCTCGAATCTCTCGGCGAGTCCCGGACCGTGTTCGAACTGTTCGGCCACGAATCCGGGACCGTCGAACGCGGGTGTGGCCATCACTGCGTCCGGCGGGAAGGTCAACACAATGAGGCGGGTACCGCCGGAGCCGGGTACCAGCGATTGGGTTTTACCGGTTGGATCCTCGCCGGACTTGCTGACCGGCTCGCCGGGTTCGGTGGCCCACGCCAGCGAGGTGATGCATCCCGGGAAGGAGATGAACTCGTGCGTGCGGGGCGGACCGCCGTCATCCACGACGACCGAACGTCCGTGGCTGTCGTGTCCGGTGACGACCCTACGCATGCTGAACCTCCTGTGGCTGGGTGTCGTCGGCAGTAGTTGCCGGTAGGTCGTGGCGAAGCTGCGCCGCCTCGTAAAACGCGCGCAGCTCGCGAGGGATATCGGGACCCGCGGGCTGGTAGAGCACGCCGGTCGCACCGGCATCCTCGAGATGACGCAGCCAGGCCGCGACCTCGAGGGCAGTCCCGGTCATGGTGCCCCGTCGTATCACCTCGGCGGACAGGAAGCGACGGTCGATCGCATTCGGCTCGATCAAGTGGCCGCGGAAGAACTCGAGGTGCCGACGGCGCGCATCGACGGCGGCGATCGCCGTCGCGTAGCCGATGGCCTCTTCCATCCCTGCCAGCGGCCCGTACTCGCCAAGGTGCAAAGCCAGCGAGGCGCCGGGGCCTGCGGCTTCGGTCACGCGCGGCGAGTCGATCGGCTCGCCCTCCTCGAGAACTGTGCCCGCGTAGGTGAGGTTGCACAGCCCGTCGAACGGGACGGGGTTGCGGCCGTGGATGGGCGCGGTGACGACACCCGCGCCGAGATTCGTCGCCGTCGCAAATCCCTTGGGGCCGTGGGCTGCCACCCACATCGGCACCTCGATGGGAAAGGTGATGCCGGTCGCGGGCCCGTGCATCAGGCTGACGATGGTGCCCTCCCACTCGACCTCGCCGCCGGCGAGCAGCGTGCGCAATCCCATGACGTAGTTCTCGAGATCAGCCCACTTCGACGGCGGTCGACCCAGATAGGCCGCACTGGTCAGCCCCACCCCGACTCCAGCGTTGAACCGGCCGGGCGCCACGGTCGCCAGATGGGCGATGAGGGCCGCGTTCATCGTCAAATGCCGCAGATGAGGGGTGAACACCGAGACGCCGAGCTGGATACCGGTCGTGCGCGCCGCGGCCATGCCGAGGGTAATTCCCGTGTCGGCGAACGAGATTGGCACGTCATAGACCCACGCCTGCTGGTAGCCGAGTTCCTCGGCCAAGACGATGTGGTCGGGGGTGTCGAGCGAGGGCGCGAAACCGCAGTTGATCTGCATTGCGATGCTTTCTGGCCTAGTATTCGGTCCATTATGTGGACCATGTGGTCCGTAATGAGGGACGCTACCGCTCGACAATGTGACTGTCAACACACAAACTGTGGGTTTTCGTGCGCAGGGGATGCTGTCGGCCGGGGCATCACTGGTTACCGCAGTGCCTGGTTCGTATGGCGGACCGAGTGCACGGACGCAACCCATCGCGACCTCGGCGCGTGGGTGAGTGCGACGAATGCCGTTTCACGCGTCGCGGCCGGCACCGTCTGAACTACCGAGCTGGAGAGCTGCCTAGAGGGACGAGACTCCTGGGTTGACGACGAAGTTCGTGAATCCACCATTTCGGCTGGGCAGCCCCGAAATCGCCTCGTTCACTTGGTCCAGTGGGTAACAGACATGTTCGAACACCGAGAGATCGAGCGTTCCCACCTCAGCCATCTCGGCTAGAACTTGGCCGTCACCGGTGGTGAACCAGGGCGATCCCGCCATGCTCTGCCCATTAGCCATCATGAGGTCCAACTTCATGCCCACGTAGCCGGCTACTCCGCCGATGTTGTACGCCCGCCCGCCTCTGCTCAACGAGCGCATACCTTGCTGCACGGCCTCGTGCGAGCAGCCGGGACCGAGCGCGTCGATGAAGACATCGACGCCACGGCCGTTCGTCTGGGACATCACCCAACTGTCGATGGCTTCGCCGTCGGCGGTGGAGAACACGTCGATGCGCTCGGGTGCGAGCGCTTTGACGCGGGCCAGTAGCTCGGGATTGCGAGCGGTGCCGAGAATGCGCGTCGCGCCCATGGCAAGGCCCAACAGCGCGCCGCCCAAGCCCAGGGTGCCGCTGATGCCGTTGATGAGCAGGCTGCGGCCCCCTCCGACATTGCCCTTGCGCATCGCTGAGTACATCGTGCCCAGATAGCCGAAGCGCGCTGCTTGGTTGTAGGTGACGTTGTCGGGCAGCTTCACCAGCGCATACTGCGGCGCGATCATGTACTCACACAGCCCACCGTACGGGTAGTCCTCGAAGAGCTTGATCGACTTCTGCGAAGCGCCCATGTAGCCGCCCAACGCGTAGTACTCGCAGTGGATGCTGTTGTCGCTGCGGCAGGCTCGGCAGCCACCGCAGACGCGACCCGGGTTCACGTACACCCGATCACCGGGCTTCCATTCGTGCACCTTGGAGCCGACTGCGGTGATTTCGCCGGCCGGATCGAGCCCAAAGATCGCGGGCAACGGCGGCAGCGGCAGTTCAGGAAACCACGTCGGCCAGTTCGCGAGAATGTTCGCGAAGTTTGGCATGATCCCGCACGCGTGGACGCGTACCTGCACATCCCTATCGCCAGGTTCCGGGATGGGCAGTTGCTCGATTTTCATCTTGTCCGCAACGTGGTGCAGGCGAGCCGCCATCATCATCATTGAACTCTCCTTCTTGAAACTCGGTCGACGTCGAGCTGCTACCCCGGACGGCGACCGTGGTGCGGCGACATGAATCCCCATGTGCGGCACCAGAAAACGGCGTTAGATGTCAGCGCGTCCGACGATGGGTGTGCGGATGGTGCCGATGGATTCGACCTCGACCTCGACCTCGTCGCCCGCGACGAGCAGCCGCGGGGGCTTGAAGCTCATTCCGACGCCGCCCGGCGTACCGGTGGCGATGACGTCGCCTGCCGTGAGTGTCACCGTGTCGGTGATGTAGGCGATGATCTTCGCGAGGCTGTGGATCATCTGGCCCGTATTGGCATCCTGAACCGTTTCACCATTGACTCTCGTCATCAGCCGTAGGTTCGACGGGTCGGCGATTTCGTCAGCGGTCACCAACACCGGGCCAATCGGGCCGCTTCGGTCGGCGTTCTTACCGAGCGTGAACTGCAGCGTCTCGGTCTGCTTGCGCCGGGCCGAGAGGTCGTTGAACGCGGTGTAGCCGAGGACGTGCTCGAGGGCGTTCTCTTCGGTCGCACCCCACACGTCGTCCTTGATGACGGCGGCGAGTTCGACCTCCCAGTCCAGTCCGTCCTCTTTCGGGGGCACGGGCACGGGCGTCCCGTCCGTCACCAGGGTCGACTCCCAGCGGCCGAAGATCATCGGCGCCTTGGGCTCATCGATCCCGCCAACCTCCAGGGCCTCCTCAGCATGCAGCTTGTAGTTGATTCCCACGCAGAACACCCGCGAGGTCACGGGCACAAAGGGCACCACATCGAGCTCCGCCAAAGGTATCTGTGCTTGCCCGGACGACTCGACGGCGCCGCCGCGGCGGTAGAACTCGTCAATGTCCCCCAACGGGGTGACCATGCCGTCGGACACCGCGCCGATGAGTCGGGCTCCATTGTGCTTGTAGCCAATCAGTCTCACAATTAACGCCTTTCGTGATTACACGGTCGATGCGACCGCACATCTGGTCTAGGTCAGTTCTTTTCCGGCATTTCCGAAAAGACCTCCCACTCCGCGTCCTCCGGGAAGTCGTCGCGGGCGATGTCACTGCCGAGTTCGCGCCACACCTCGTAGGCGATTTCGCGGGTGATCAGCCCGTCGCGCATCTGGAAGCAGTGCACCAGCCGGGCGTACACCTCGGTGCCCTTGGGGAACGGCATATTGGGCATCAGCGCGGGGTCGCCGATGACGTATGCGTGGGCGATCTGGTCGTCGAAGACGAACTCCTCGGTGGCGAATCGGCGCAGTCCGAGGGTCTTGCGATAAGCGAGGGTGCGGAAGATGTTCCGGTAGGCTTCGAGCACCTCCTTGGGATCCTTCATCACCACGCCGCGACTGGGTGCCTCCCACGTGATGTCGTCGGCATACACCGCAATGGCTTTCTCCACCTCATCCGGGTTCTCGGTGTGGAAGTGGAAGTCGACCACCTTGAGGTTGCGCGCGATGATCTCGTCCCGGGTCAGCTCGCTATCGGGACGTGGGTCGAACCCGAGCTCGGCGAGGGCGTCCCTCTTTGTCATGGTCATATCATGCCCTTCTGAATGACGTGGAATATTGGGTTAGGTTGTGGCCGAAGCACTTTCGGCCCAGATGTACGCCGCGTGATCATTGGGTCACGTCGATGACCACCCGGCCCTGCACGCGGCCGGCCAGGATCTCGCCGGCCAGCTGCGTCACCTTCGACATCGGCTCCACTCGGGTCATCTCGGCGAGCAGCTCCGGCCGGAGGTCTCGGGCCAACCTCGCCCACGCCGACTTCCGTTTGGACAGCGGCGCCATCACGGAGTCGACGCCGATCAGTGCGACGCCCCGGAGGATGTGCGGCAGGACGGTACCGGGCAGGTCGGCACCACCGGCCAAGCCACATGCGGTTACCGCTGCGCCGTAGTTGGCCTGCGCGAGCACGTTCACCAACGTGCTGCTGCCGACGGAATCGACGGCTCCCGACCAGCGCTCCTTCTGAAGCGGACGGCCGGCGGCGGCCAGACTCTCGCGGTCGATCAGCCCAGTGGCACCCAACCGCTTCAAATAGGGGTGTGTCTCGGCGCGTCCCGTCGATGCCGTGACGCTGTATCCGCGTGCCGAAAGGAGCGCGATGGCAACGGATCCCACTCCCCCGGCGGCTCCGGTGACCAGCACATCTCCCGCTTCGGCCGAGATGGCACCCCAATTCTCGAGGGCATCGACACATAGCGCAGCTGTATAGCCCGCCGTCCCGATCGCCATGGCCTGTTCGAAGGTGAACGCCTCGGGGAGGGGCACAATCCAGCCTGGGTCGACGCGCTGATAACGCGCATACCCGCCCCAGTGGGATTCGGACATCCCCCAACCGTTGACGATGACTTTGTCGCCGGGGTGCCAATCCCCGGAACGGGATTCGACCACGGTGCCGGCGAGATCGATTCCGCCGACCATCGGCAGCGTGCGAGCCACCTTGCTCTTGTTGCCGCTCAGAGCCAGGCCGTCTTTGTAGTTGAGGCTGGAGTAGGCGACCTCGACCAGCACGTCACGATCGGGTAGGTCTTCCAGACCGATTTCCTTGACCGACGAGGTCGCGCCGGAATCGGTCTCCTCGACCATTACAGCCTTGAAGCGCTCATTCATGAGATATTCCCTCTCGCAATGCTTTTGTCAATTCACTGTCTTCGCGGGGACCCGATCCGCCGGGGCTAGGGGTCGACATCGAACCATGGCTCTTTGAACGGAGCATCACGAATCTCCTTGTAGTGCTTCCAGTCCTGCTTCATCAGGTCCGAGAATCGTTCGCCGTTCCAGGCGCGGTGCTCGCTGGAGCACGAATTGGTCGCGGCGTTGAAGGCGATGCCCGCGTCTTTTTGCGCCTTCCAGCCCGAGACGTTCATGCCGTGGTTGATGACGCGCCGGTTCATGATCATCGTGTCGCGCGGCATGGCGGCGATACGCCTCGCCAAGTCGTGCGCCTTGGGCAGCAATGAATCCGGTGCCACGACCGCCAGAACCAACCCGATCTCCTTGGCCTTCTCGGCCGTGATGAGTTCGCCGCTCAGGGCCATGAACTTCGCCCACTGCGGTCCAATCAAATAGTTCAGCGCCTCAACGCCCGTCCCACCAAAGCGGGTTTCGATGAGTCCGAAGCGTGCCTCACTGGAGGCGACCAAGATGTCGAAGTGGGCGGCCATCATGAGGGCAGCGCCGTAACAGATCCCATTGATGGCGCCGATGACGGGCTTGCGAAGCTCGCGGATCTTCTCGTTGTCGACGTCTTCCTCGCTGAGGAACCAGTACCAATCGAGGCCCGATTCAGGTTTGCGCCCGGTGGTGACGTCACCGCCCGAGGAAAATGCTCGTCCTGAGCCCGTGATCACCACACATCCCACGGACTCGTCGGCGTCCGCCTCGATGAGCCGCTCGACGATCGCGCGTTGCATGCTGTTGGGTCCGTGGCTGATCGCGTTCAGCTGTCGCGGCCGGTTGAGAGTGATCGTGCCTACGCCGTCGGCGACGCTGTAGCGGACGAAGGGTTCTTCTGTTCCGAGAGGCTGCTCGGTGGTCACGGTCTGGTCTCCAAGGATCGAATCTGGGTACATCGAAAGGATGGTCCGCTCATGGATGGGCGGCGGCGTTTGGTGGCGGATGGTCGGCGGAGTCGCGGAGAAGTACCAGTGCGTCGACGGCCACGATCCCGTCCGGTGTGAGCGCAACTGGGTTGATGTCCAGCGACTCGAGCCATGGGCGCGCAGATACCGCCAGATCACCGATGCGGCGAAGCAATTGCGCCAGCACGTCTTTGGGCCATGGCGCACTGCCTCGCGGTCCGTCCAGGACGCCCCCGACGTTCACGTCCCGCACGAGTCTTGCGGCCTCATCGACGTCGAACGGTGCCAACCTGCCGACGACCTGGCGCATGACCTCTACGAAGATCCCGCCCAGTCCGCAGACGACGAGCGGGCCGAGCTCGCTGGCCGAGTTCACTCCGACCAGTAACTCGCTGCTGATGCGGTATTGGGGTTGCACGACGACGACGGATGACTCGCCGAGTTCTTCTGCCAGCGACCGCAATTCCCTCACGACGCCGGCCAATTCGTCGGCTGCCACATTGAGGCGGACCGCTCCGATGTCGCTGCGGTGAGGAACGTCGGCCAGCTTCACCACGTACGGCGGATCGAAGGGAACGTCTGTTTGGGCCGGGTCCGAAGTTCCGATGACGGCATACGGAGCGACGGGCACGCCAAAGCTCGCCAACAACTCCATGCTCCCCACGAAGTCCAGCATGCGGCCGGCGGTCGGGTGCTCGACAATCGACGATGGCGCGGGAAGCGCGAGGGGGTCGGCATGGTCGTGCCGACTTGGGGGCGTGAAGGTGACAAAGTCCGCCATCGACTTCAGCGCACGCACCGTGGCGCGTAGACCGCGCGTGACAGCGATGCCCTGGTCGAGATAACGCTGCACTTCCTTGCCGATGGGCCCGCCCTCGAAAGATCCGACGATCAGTAACTTGTCCGTCTCCGCAACGAGGTCGAGGGCGGGACCGGCGAATGCGTTGAGGGCATCTTCGGCGCCTTCGCACACGGGGCTCTGGACGAGCACCGTATCGACGTCGTCCGATCCGAGGAACGTGCGCAGAGCCGAGGTCGTCACGCGTGGATCTATCATGGCTGCTCCGGTGAGATCCAGCGGATTGACCACGGTGGCACCGGGAATCGCCTCGTTGATCTGTCCGCGGAGCCCTTCCAACGGCGGAGGATCGATGCCTTCCTCCGCGCACACGTCGCTGGCCATGGTCACCATGCCGCCGGACCCCGATGCGATCGCCAGGCCGGCGACGGACGTCCATCTCGAGGGCGGGATCTGATCGAAGAGCACCGCCCGATCCGCCAGGTCGACAAGGTCGTTGGCCACGATGACCCCGTGCTGACGCAATGCGGTCTCATAGATCCATGATTCTCCGGCGACCGCGCCGGTGTGCGACTTCGCGATCGCCTGGCCGCGGGAACTTCGCCCATTCTTCAGCGCCAAGACAGGCTTGCCGGCCGCGATCACCCCGTCGACGGCCGTCCAGAACGCCGCAGGGTTCCTTATCGTTTCGATCAACAGGCACACGGCATTCGTCGAGTCGTCCGTGGACAGGTAATCGATGACCTCGGCCATGTCCACGACTGCCTCGTTGCCGGTCGAGACGAGGTAGCTGTACCCGATCCGGCGTTCTACGCCGGCTATCCCCATCGGCATCATGGTCGCGCCGCTG
>DATFCF010000663.1:0-14262 GCA_035253445.1 Mycobacterium sp. | reverse complement strand
ACGGCGGCAGCCGACGCAGGGCTTCCCCGATGTGCTCCTTGCGCTCGAGCAGGTTGTCCATCACCAAATTCAGCTTCTCCAGCGCAGGGCCGAACTCACGCCGGTTATCTGCAACGAATCCCGAAAGCTGCTGCGACACATCGTCAATTCCGGCGATGAGATTGCTCAGTGCCTGTCGGCGCTCGTCGAGCGCCGTGAAGAGCAGGTTGCCGTCGACGATGAGCTGGTTCACCTGCCCGGCACGCTGGGCAAGCGTGTCGGACACCTTCTTGGCGTGTGCCAGCAGCTGTTGCAGTGCCTCGTCGCGCTTGTTGATGGTGCGCGACAGATTCGCCACACCGTCGAGCGCTCCCCGCAATTGAGGGGTGGCGTCGCGTAGCGAATCGGTGAGGGTCTGCAGCGCCTGCTCGAACCGCGGCTTGTCGAGCTCGCTGGCGTTCTGGCCCAGATCCTGCAACGCCGTGTTGAGCGTGTACGGGGTGGTGGTGCGGCCCAAGGGAATAACGGTCGACGAGCCACTGCCCTGAGGAGTGACGGCAAGCGACTTCTCGCCGAGTACGGTGTCGGTCTTGATCGCGACCATCGACTGGTCACCCACCCGGACGTCACGGTTGACGGTGAAAGTCACCTTGGCGGCATCCCCGGCCAGCTCCACCCCCGTCACCTTGCCGACCCTGATGCCCGACACATTGACGTCATTGCCGGGCGTGATGCCACCCGCATCGGTGAAGTACGCCTCGTAGGGCTTGCCCTGTGGCCAGAACGGCAGGCTGGTGTAGCCGAAGGAGACCAACACAAGACACGCCACAAGTGCGATGCCGAAGATCCCTGTGCGCAAAGGGTTCGAGTCGTCGGGCCTAGCCATTCTCCGAACACCTCCCCTTCGATGGATCCGGCGGCCCGCCGAACGGAATCAAGATGTCGCTGCCCGCTGGGCCGTTGATCTTCATCCGGATCGAGCAGTAATAGATGTTGAAGTACGACCCGTATGCGCCAAGCGCATTGAGCCGTAGGTAGTTCTCCGCCAGCGGTTCGATCACCTTGTTCACGTCCGCCTTGCGCTCGTCGAGCCGCTGGGCGAGCGGCCGGACGTTCTCGATCACGCCCTGCACCGGCCTGCGGGATTGCTGCAGCATGTCGGTCAGATCGTTCTCCGCCGACGCCAGAGGCTCGATCGCACCCGCGATCGGATCGCGGCCCTCCGCCAGGCCCGTGATCAGCTTTTGCAGCTGGTCCACGCTGGCGTCGAACTGCGCACCCTTCTCGTCGACAGTCGCGAGCACAGTATTGAGGTTGGTGATGACGTCGCCGATGAGTTGGTCTCTGGCAGCGAGGTTTTCGGAGAAGGCACTGGTGGTGGACAGCAGGTTCGACAGCGCCCCGCCTTGGCCCTGCAACAGCTCGATCACGGCGTTGCTGACCTCATTGACCTTCGCGCCGTCAAGCCCCTTGAGCACCGGACGCAATCCGCCAAGCAAGGCGTCGAGGTCAAGCGCCGGTTGGGTGTTCTGCTTCGGGATCGTCGACCCGGCCGGCATCTTTCGCAGTTCGCCTGGGCCGGAAGTGATCTCGAGATAGCGGTCACCCACGAGATTCTCGTAGCGAACCACGGCCCTTGTCGAGGTGTACAGCTGATAGCGCTTGTTGATATCGAACGCGACATCGACGGTGTTATCGGGATTCAGCTTGACTTCGTTGACGGTACCCACCGGAACCCCGGCGATGCGCACGTCCTGACCCGCCTTCAACCGGGACGCGTCGGTGAACGTCGCGTGATAGCCGCCCTCAGAAGCGAACCGGAACTCACCGAAGACCACCACCAGCATCGCCGCCACCAACAGCATGGCTACGGTGAAGATGCTGACGTTGAGCAGTGTCCGATCACGCTTCATCTAGAAGTCGTCCCTTTCCGCGAAGGCGCCGTTGAACAAGAACTGCAGTGTCGACGGCGCGTCGAACTGCAACTCGGTGTTCGGCTGATAGGGGACATAGGCGTTGTCGGTGACCAGGAACGGCGTGTGGTACCAGGAGCCGCCGTACTGCTTGGTCGGAACATCCGGCAGGCCGCGACAGTTCGGTCCACCGGAGGCGTTCACGATGGGCAGGCTCTCCGGAAAGGTGTAGGCCGGCGAGCCCGGAAGGAAGTTGGAGGAAACGAAGAGGCCAGGCCGGATACCGCCGATCACCGGCGCGAACTGATCAACGGCCTTGGCGGTACCTTCCAGAAGGCAGCCGAACTCCGGCGAGTATTCGCCGATGACCTTCAACGGCGCACGCAGCCGCTGAATCGCCGCGATGTAGTCGTTCTCGGCCGGCTCCAGTGTGGCGGTTCCGTTGTTGGCCAACCCCGTTGCGGCCAGCAGCGTCGCGTTGAGGTTGTCCTGTTCGTCGACGATGGTGTTGCTGATGGTAGGCGCGTTGTCGAAGATCCTGGCCAGATCCGGCGCCGCATCGCCGTAGATGTTGGCCACCACCGCCGTCTTCTGGAAATCCTCCTGCAGCGTCGGCAGCTTCGGATTCAACTGCTGCAGATAGTAATTCAGGCCGGACAGGGTTGCACCCAGGTCGTCGCCATTACCGCGCAGGCCTTCGGCCAAAGCTGACAGCGTCGCGTTCAGGTTGATCGGATCGACCTTGTGCAGCACGTCGGTCAGCGTCTGGAACAGCGTGTTCACTTCGAGTTGGACGTCCTTGGCCGCCACGACCGCACCGGGCTCCATCGGCGTCGGCTTGGGATCCTCCGGCGGCACGAACTCGACGGACTTGGCACCGAAAACCGTTGTCCCGGCGATCCGCACGACGGCATTGGATGGGATGTAGCGAAGCTCATTGCTGTTGATGGCCAGCGTCAGCTTGGCTTCATTTCCGGCGTACTCGATGGACTTGACCTCGCCGATCTGGATGCCGCGGTACTTGACCTTGGCATCTGTCTCCATCACCAGACCGGCCCGGTACGAGGTCACCGTAACGGTGTCGGTGGGCGTGAACGCGGCGGTGTAGGAGAGGTAGGTGAAGACGGTGGCGGCCACCAAGATCGCGGCCAGGATCGCTGCAGCGATCCTGACGTGGCTGCGCTTGGCTTCAATGTCCGGCATCGTCTCCCCGCCTACCCGGAGAGATTGAAGTTGCCGGACGCGCCGTAGACGGCGAGCGAGATGAACAGGGTGATGGTCACGACGACGATGAGCGAGGTCCGCACCGCCTGGCCGACGGCGATTCCGACGCCGACCGGTCCACCGGATGCGTTGTAGCCGTAGTACGTATGCACCAGCATCACCGCGATCGACATCACGATGGCTTGCAGGAACGACCACAACAAGTCGGTGGGCACCAGGAAGGTGTTGAAGTAGTGGTCGTATAGGCCGGCGGACTGGCCATTGATGAAGACGGTGGTGAACCGGGCGGCGAAGAACGCCGCCAGCACGGACAACGAGTACAGCGGGATGATCGCGACCATCCCGGCCATCAGCCGGGTGGACACCAGGTACGACACCGAGTGCACGGCCATCGATTCGACGGCATCGATCTCCTCGGCCACCCGCATCGCGCCGAGCTGCGCCGTGGTACCGGCGCCGATCGTGGCCGCGAGCGCGATACCCGCGATCACCGGGGCGACGATGCGCACGTTGAGAAAGGCCGACAGGAACCCGGTCAGCGCCTCGATGCCGATGTTGCCCAGTGATGAATAGCCCTGCACGGCGATGACACCGCCGGAGGCCAGGGTGAGGAACGCAGCGACACCGACGGTCCCACCGATCATCACCAGCGCGCCGGTGCCCATGGTCATCTCGGCGATGTTGCGGATGGTCTCCTTGCGGTAGCGCGTGACCGCATTGGGGATGTAGCGGATCGTCTCGCCGTAGAACAGCGCCTGCTCACCGATGGCGTCGACGGCCTTGGGCACGCCGCGGAACAGGCGGCGGAAGCGGATGGTGGCGTCGTAGCTCATGCCTCGACTCCCGCTCGCTCCGGTCCTCGCTGCGCTGCGATCCTCACTCGCGCTCGCCTTCGGGTGCTCATCGCACCAGCACCCGGACGCCGATCGCCGTCATGATCACGTTGATCACGAACAGGCAGATGAACGCATAGACGACGGTCTCGTTGACCGCGGTGCCCACGCCCTTCGGGCCACCCTGCACGGTCAGCCCGCGGTAGCAGCCGACAAGGCCAGCGACCACGCCGAACAACATGGCCTTGAAGAACGCGAGCACCAGTTCGCCAAGCCCGGTCAGAATCGTCAGGCCGTTGATGAAAGCGCCGGGGTTGACGCCCTGCAGGAAGACGGAGAAGACGTAGCCGCCGGACAACCCGATCAAGCAGACCAGACCATTGAGCAGCAGCGCCACGAACGTCGACGCCAGCACCCTTGGCACGACCAGACGCTGGATCGGATCGATGCCCAGCACCCGCATCGCGTCGATCTCCTCGCGGATGGTGCGAGCGCCGAGGTCGGCACAGATCGCGGTGGCGCCCGCACCGGCCACCACGAGGACGGTGACGACAGGGCCCAGCTGCGTGACGGTGCCGAACGCCGTGCCCGCCCCCGACAGGTCGGCGGCGCCGATCTCGCGAAGAAGGATGTTGAGGGTGAACGCCACGAGCACCGTGAACGGGATGGCCACCAGCAGCGTCGGGATCAGCGAGACCCGCGCGATCATCCAGGTCTGGTCGACGAATTCCCGAAACTGAAAGGGACGCCGGAAGATCTTGACGAAGGTGTCCAAGGACATTTCGACGAACCCGCCCACGGCCCGAGCCGGCGCCGCAAGCTGTTCGATCAACCTCGGCTCCTTCTCGGGGCGGGGCGATTGTCGAGAATCGCCATGGCGAAGAGTTCGAACTTGCCAGCCACAGAGGCCTTCCCACCCCTGGGTTACGCGCTGCTCTTAGTGAGCCGGATCATACTAACTAGAACAAGTTCGCAGTGTCAAAGAACAACAAAATCGGGCAAAATTGTAATCTTTACGCTGGTCAGAGCAGGTGTGACGTAGATCATTCTGAAACGTGTTCTAGCCCTCCTTCAGCCTTCCGAACCGAGACGATCAGTCTGGCGCACCCATCAGGGCGGTGGCCGAGAAATTGCGTTCAGGATCACGGCCAGCAAAGTATTCGTGCAACGTTGCACTGAGGTCGGCCGGGTCCCACGCATCGGCATTCGCACTGAACCGTTTCTCCGCCGTGGGCGCCGCAACCAACGTCACCGTAGGACCGTAAACGATGAACAGCTGTCCGTTGACGCCTTCCGATGCCGGCGAGGCAAGAAAGCGCACCAAGTTCACGACATGTTCCGGCGACAGCGGGTCGATCTGTCCCTCGGCCAGCTCCGGCTCGTCGCCGAACACATCGGCGGTCATCGCCGTGCGCGCCCTCGGAGCGATCGCGTTGGCCCGCACGCCGTAGCGCTCCAGCGCCCGCGCCGCCGACAACGTCAGCGCAGTGATACCGGCCTTGGCCGCGCCATAATTCGCCTGACCGACCGGGCCGGCCAGGCCAGCCTCCGATGACGTGTTGATGATGCGGCCGTAAGTTGTGCCCGCACCGGCCTCTTTTGCCTTGGCCCTCCAATAGGTGGCGGCATTGCGGGTCAGCAGGAAGTGGCCGCGCAGATGCACGGCGATGACGGCGTCCCAGTCCTCATCGGTCATGTTGAACAACATGCGGTCTCGGGTGATCCCCGCGTTGTTGACGAGGATGCTCAGGCCGCCGAGGCCGTCTGCGGTTTCGATGAGCTCGTCGGCCGTCGAGCGCTGACTGATGTCACCGGCGACGGCGACGGCCTTGGATCCGGCGGATGCGATCTCATCGATGACATCCGAGGAGTCCAGCGCGGCGGCGATGTCGTTGACCACGATCGTGGCGCCCGCGCGAGCAAGCCCGATGGCCTCGGCCCGGCCCAGCCCTGCTGCCGCGCCCGTCACCACCGCGACCAGTCCGGACAGATCGGTCGCGTACGAGTTAGGAGTCAATTTATGAATACCTCTAGTCTCTGCGAATCAGTGCGGCTCGCGGGCATTCGGCTATTGCCTGCTCGGCCAGTTCTTCCTGGTCGGCTGGTACCGGATCGGTCTTCACAACGGCGTAATCGTCGTCGTCGAGATCGAAAATGTCCGGGGCAAGGCCCAGACATACGGCGTTACCTTCACATCGATCACGGTCAACTTCAACTCGCACGACACCCCTCCTTGAGGCTGGGCTCTTGGCATCGCCGTCAGAATACGACCACGCTCGCTGGACCCCAAGACTAGAACGTGTTACAACCGGGTGAGTCGACGGGTGGGAAATCGTGCCCGACAAGAGTGAGGACCAGACGATGCGGATCGGCTACAGCCACGAGCAGGAGGAGTTGCGCCGCGAGCTGCGGGCCTACTTCTCCAAGTTGATGACGCCCGACCGCGTCGAGGCGCTGAGCTCGACGGAAGGCGAGTACGGCAAGGGCAACGCCTACCGCGACACGGTCGCGCAGATGGGCCGCGACGGCTGGCTGACGCTGAGCTGGCCCACCGAGTACGGCGGCCAAGCCCGCTCCCCCATGGAGCAGCTGATCTTCACCGACGAGGCCGCGATCGCCGGCGCACCGGTGCCGTTCCTGACGATCAACAGCGTCGCGCCGACGATCATGGCGTTCGGCACCGACGAGCAGAAGAAGTTCTACCTGCCCAAGATCGCGTCGGGTGATCTGCACTTCTCGATCGGCTACTCCGAACCTGGCGCGGGCACCGACCTGGCCGCGCTGCGCACCACCGCCGTGCGCGACGGCGACGACTACGTGATCAACGGCCAGAAGATGTGGACCAGCCTCATCCAGTACGCCGATTACGTCTGGCTGGCGGTGCGCACCAACCCCGAAGCCAAGAAGCACCGCGGCATCTCGATGCTGATCGTGCCGACCACGGCGGACGGCTTTTCGTGGACGCCGGTGCACACGATGGCCGGCGTCGATACCAGCGCCACCTACTACCAAGACGTGCGCGTGCCCGCGACCAATCTGGTCGGTGAGGAGAACGCCGGATGGAAGCTGGTCACCAACCAGCTCAACCACGAGCGTGTCGCGTTGGTCTCGGCACAGCCGATCTTCGTGGCGCTGGGCGGTGTTCGCGAGTGGGCGCAGAACACCAAGGACGTCCACGGCAACAGACTCATCGACGCCGAGTGGGTGCAACTCAATCTGGCGCGGGTGCACGCCAAGGCCGAGGTGCTCAAGCTGATCAACTGGGAGCTGGCCTCGTCGGACGACGCCGCGCCGTCACCAGCGGACGCTTCGGCGGCGAAGGTGTTCGGCACCGAGTTGGCCACCGAGGCTTACCGGTTGCTGATGGAGGTGCTCGGCACCGCCGCCACTCTGCGGCCGGACACCCCCGGCGCGGTGCTGCGTGGCCGGGTCGAGCGCATGCACCGCAGCTGCCTGATCCTGACATTCGGCGGCGGCACCAACGAGATTCAGCGCGACATCATCGGGATGGTCGCGCTTGGTCTGCCTCGAGTGAACCGGTAAGGACTGAGAATGGACTTCAAGACGACCGAAGCGGCCGACGACCTCGGCGGCCTGGTGCGCACCATCACCGAGTCGGTGTGCACGCCGGAGCATCAGCGTGAACTCGACGGGCTCGAGCACAGGTTCGACCGCGACCTGTGGGGGAAGCTGACCGAGGCCGACGTCCTGTCCGCCGCGTCCCCGGAATCGTTGGGCGGCGGCGGTTTCGGTGTGCTCGAGCAGACGGCGGTGCTGGTCGCGCTGGGCCGTCAGCTTGGCGCGGTGCCGTATCTCGAGTCGGTGGTGCTCGGCGCGGGCGCGCTGGCGAAGTTCGGCTCCGACGCCCTCGCTCAGGAGTGGGCGGTGCCGGCGGTCGACGGCGAGAAGATCATCGCGGTCGCGCTCGACGGTGAGATGGGTCAGGGCCCGGTGCAGGCGACACCCAGCGGCGAGGGTTTCCGGCTGACCGGCAGCCGCACACTGGTCGGCTACGGTCCTGCTGCCGACGCGTTCCTGGTGCCGGCCGAAACCGATTCCGGCACCAAGGTTTTCCTCGTTGCCTCAGGGGATGCCGGTGTAGCGATGGCCCCATTGGACACCACCGGTCACGGCAGTGTCGGACATCTCGAGCTGCAAGGTACCGAGGTCGACGGCGGACGTGTCGTCGGCGGCGCCGACGTGCTCACGTGGCTGGGCACTCATGCAACCCTGGGCCGCACCGCATTTCAGCTCGGTGTGCTGGAGCGCGCCCTGGAGCTCACCGCCGAGTACGCGCGTGAACGCGAGCAGTTCGACCGGCCGATCGGCAGCTTCCAGGCGGTCTCAGCGCGGCTGGCCGACGGGTACATCGACATCAAGGGGCTGCGCCTGACGCTGACGCAGGCGGCCTGGCGGCTGTCCGAGGACTCCCCCGCCGATATCGACGTGGCCAGCGCGGCATTCTGGGCGGCCGACGCCGGGCATCGGGTCGCGCACACCACCGTGCACGTGCACGGCGGTGTCGGCATCGACATCGACCACCCGGTGCACCGGTACTTCCTGGCCGCCAAACAGACGGAGTTTGCGGTCGGCGGTGCCACGGCGCAGCTGCTGCGCATCGGGCGCGAGCTTGCCGACACGCCGGCCTGAGTGATGAGCGCTTGCGCGAAGAGCCGACAGCAGTGATGAGCGCTTGCGCGAAGAGCCGACAGCAGTGATGAGCGACGGCCTGCCCACCGTCACCGACCTGCTGATACCGCTGGTCGACATCGACGACAGGGGCGTGTATTTCGAGGACTCCTTCGTCACCTGGCGCGAGCACATCCAGCACGGAGCCGCCGTCGCTGCCGCACTGAAGGCCCGCCTCGACCCAGAGCGCCCGCCGCATGTCGGCGTGCTGCTGCAGAACACTCCGTTCTTCTCCGCTGTGCTGGTGGCCGCCGGGCTATCGGGCATCGTGCCGGTCGGCCTGAACCCGGTGCGCCGGGGCGCCGCGTTTGCTCGCGACGTCGCTCACGCGGATTGCCAACTGGTGCTGGCGGATTCGGCATCGGCGGGATCTCTCGGCCAGGTCGACCACATCGACGTCGACTCTCCTGAGTGGGCGGCAGAGGTGGCCGCCTACCAGGACGCCCCGGTGAACCCGCGCGACGCCGATCCGGCCGACTTGTTCATGCTCATCTACACGTCCGGGACCAGCGGTGATCCCAAGGCAGTCAAGTGCAGTCAGGGCAAGGTTGCCATTGCGGGCGTGATGATGACGCAACGCTTCGAACTCGGACCCACTGACGTCTGCTATGTGTCGATGCCGTTGTTCCATTCGAACGCGGTGCTGGTTGGTTGGGCGGTGGCGCTGGGGTGCCGGGGCTCACTTGCGTTGCGGCGCAAGTTCTCTGCGTCGCAGTTCCTTTCCGATGTACGGCGCTACGGCGCGACGTACGCCAACTACGTCGGCAAGCCGTTGTCGTACGTGCTGGCCACGCCCGAGCGACCTGACGACGCCGACAACCCACTGCGCGCGGTTTACGGAAACGAAGGCGCGCCCGCCGACGTCGAACGGTTCGCCACTCGGTTCGGCACCCTGGTGATGGACGGCTTCGGTTCGACGGAGGGCGGCATCGCGATCGGCCGCACGCCGGACACGCCGCCGGGTTCGCTGGGCCCACTGCCCGACGGCACCGAGATCGTCGATGTCGAAACCGGCCGGCCCTGCCCGCCTGGCGTGACGGGTGAGCTGGTGAATGTGTCGGACGCAGGGCGATTCGAAGGCTACTACAACGATCCCGACGCCGACGCCGAACGGATGCGCGGCGGCGTGTACCACAGCGGCGACCTGGCCTACCATGACGAGAGCGGCTACGTGTATTTCGCCGGGCGGCTTGGTGATTGGTTACGTGTCGACGGCGAGAACCTCGGCACCGCGCCGATCGAGCGAGTCCTGTTGCGCCACCCCGATGTGGTCGAGGTCGCGGTGTACGGGATTCCGGCGCCGGATGTCGGTGATCGCGTCATGGCGGCGCTGGTTCTTGTCGAGGGCGCGGACTTCGACGCCGACAAGTTTCGCGCCTTCCTTGCCGAGCAGCCCGACCTTGGCCCGAAGCAGTGGCCGTCGTTCGTCCGGGTCAGCGCCGCACTGCCGCGCACCGAGACGTTCAAGGTGATCAAACGCCACCTGGCCGCGGAGGGCATCGACTGCGACGACCCGGTGCTGCCGATCCAGCGTTAACGCTCGTGCAGGAACGGGCCGCCCCACAATTCGGGGTGGAAGCGCTTGACCGCCCGCTCGATGAGTTCGGCGTCCTTGCCGTACGGCGACACCGTGTAGCGCAGGCAGTCGGCCGCGTTTGCGCCCTTCACGTAGATTTCCAGGCCTGCCATGGTTTTCGTCTTGAGTCCGCGGTATGTGCGCGCGTGTGAGCCGAAGCCGATTGCCGCGATCTGCGACCACGTGATGGTTTCGGAGGCCTTGCCGTCGAACGGGTGAATGCCGGTCTCGTCGACGGCGATACCCATGCCGCGGAGGACTTTCGGGAGTCGCCACAATGTCCACAGCAACGGGATGGCGAAGATTGCGGCGAGTATGGCCATGAAGATCTGCTCGCCGCGGGTCCCGGCGCCGGACAGCAACGTGAACAGCGGACCGGCCGCCAGGACTGCTGTCACCGCCAGGACGCCGAGCGCCATCAGTGGACTCCACCGGGTCAGCACGATCCGCTCGCCCGTGATTGTCATCAGCCAACGGTAGCCTGGCGTACGTGGGCTACCGCGAATTCCCGCCGCCCCCGGGGTTACGCGACCTCGTCGAGTGCGCGTGGGTAGATGACGGGCCACCCGCCCCGGTGCGCGTGCTGCCGGACGGGTGCATGGACCTCATCCGGATGGAGGGCCGGGTCACGGTCGCCGGGCCCGACACGTCGGCATCGGTGAGCCCCCGCCGGGGAGAACCGTTCGTAGGCTTGCGCTTTCGGCCCGGCGTGCTGCCCAGGCTGCTCGGCGTGCCTGCCTCGGAACTGCGCAACATCCGGGTGCCGCTGTGCGACCTGCGCGGCGGGTTCCCACGGCGCGGATCGCTGGTCGGCCTTGCCGGCGCATTGCTCGCCGAAGAGCCGCGGCCCGAAACCGCACCGTGGTCGCTGCCGCTGCTTGGCCACATCACGAGCAGCCTCGCCGAAGGCTCGTCCGTCGGCGAATTGGCGCGCGACATCGGGTGGTCCAGCCGCTCATTGCAGCGCCAGTGCACCGCCGTCTACGGCTACGGACCCGCGACGCTGCGCCGCATCCTGCGGTTCCGGTGTGCGGTGCGGTTACTCGGTGACGGGCTGCCAAATATCGACGTGGCGACCCGCGCCGGATACGCGGACCAACCGCACCTGCATCGCGAGGTCCGCGGTCTCGCCGGTGTGCCGCTGGCGACGTTGCGTCAGGACTTCAGCGGGGCGAACAGATCCACCCAGTTGCCGTCGGGATCTGCGACGGTCGCGTAGCGCTGACCCCACGGCGCGTCGTACGGCTTCAACGGTCCGGGGTGGCCCGCAGCGGTGACCTTCTCGAACAGCGCATCGACCTCTTCCGGGGAATCGACCCCGAAGGCCAACGCCAGCCGGCTGGCCGACGAGGACGGCGGCGCCCATCCGGGATGCATGCCGGCGATTGTGTCCTCCGTATCGAATGACAGTGTGTTGCCACCGGGCAACTCGACCGCGACGTGCGGCGGATCCCCGGCGTCCGGCACGGACAGGCCGATCAGCCGGTAGAACTCGATCGATCGCGGCAGGTCGTGAACGAAGATCTGAAACACCGTTGATGTCACGCGAATATCCATACCTGGCACGGTAGGCGAGCTTGCGGTGGATTGTCGTGAACAAATCGGACACATATGTCGCAGTCAGCAAACCGGCGAGGCTAATCGTGGCGTTCTTGCGACGGATTCCGCTCCTCCAGATTAAGTAGATCTACTCTCGCTGCATAACTGCACTTTTCGGCTACGCTTCGCTACGGCATACGCACCAAACACGTTTGCGGTCGGCAACGACAGCCGAACACCAGAGCGACAGGAGTTAATACATGAAACGCATAGCAATCTCGGGCGCGGCTGCGGCCGCGGCGCTTGCACTCGTGCTGTCTGGTTGCGGTTCGGACACCAAGTCCGAGCCGAGTACCACCAGCGAGACGAAGACAACCACCACCACGACGAGCGCCAAGGCTGCGCCCTCGACGCCCAAGGTGGCACCGCGTGACGAGGATGCGCCAGGACCCAACCCGACGATCGCAAGCTACATCGCGGAGAACAACATCCAGGAAGCCCCGGTCAAGCGTGGGGATCCCGGCTCACCCACCATCGATCTGCCGTTCCCGCCCGGGTGGGAAGACGCCGGCGCGGATACGCCGGAGTGGGCCTACGGCGCCATCGTCTACACCGGACCGGAGGCCGCGGAGTACACGCCGAGCATCGTCGCGCTGGTGTCGAAGCTGACCGGCAACGTCGACCCACAGCAGATCATCGACCTGGCACCAGGCGAGCTGAACAACCTGCCTGGCTGGAGCGCGATGAACGAGGGCGAAGTCAGCACCCTCGGTGAGTACCCGGCCTACCAGCTCGGCGGCACGTGGGAGTCGGATGGCGACACGAAGATCGTCGCGCAGAAGACCGTCGTGATCCCTGGCGCCGATGGGCTTTACGTGCTGCAGCTCAACGCCGACGGACTGGAGAGTCAGGCCGAGCTTGTGGGCTCTGCAACGAATGTCATCGACGAGCAGACCACGATCACGCCGTGACGCGCTAGCCCTCTCGGATACCGTCCAATCGCCGAGTTGCGTCTTCGAAACCGGAGACCAACTCGGCGATTATGTCTGCGACGGGACGGATTTCATTCATCCGGCCGACGATCTGGCCGACCGGCATCGCGACCGTATCGGGATTGTCCGACTCGTTCATGCGCTGATGGGCCTCGCTGACAAGGATGTTCTGCAGCGGCATGGGCAGCGGCTCTGGCGCGTCTGGCGCGTCCCAGGCGTCGGTCCACCTCGTCTTGAGCAGCCGTGCGGGCTTGCCGGTGTAGATGCGGCGGCGCACGGTATCGCCGGAGTTGGCCCGCAGCAGCGCCTCTTGAATGGTCGAGACGCCGCTCGGCTTGCGGTGGCCGAGGTCGTATTCGGCCGATGTCAGGAACGCCGAGCCCATCCAGACGCCCTTCGCGCCGAGCGCCAGCGCGGCGGCCACCTGCCTGCCCGTCCCGATGCCGCCCGCGGCCAGCACCGGCGCCGTATCACCAACAGCGTCAACGATTTCCGGCCACAGCACCATCGAGCCGATCTCACCGGTGTGGCCGCCGGCCTCATGGCCCTGCGCCACGACGAGGTCGACACCGTCTTCGACATGGCGCTGCGCATGTTTGGCGCTGCCAGCCAGCGCGGCCACCGGTACCCCGGCTTCATGGGCCTGGTCGATGACGTCTTTCGGCGGCGAGCCCAGCGCGTTGGCGATCAGCTTGATCGGGTGTTTGAGCGCCACCTCGACATGCGACCGGGCCACCGAATGTAGCCAGCCGAGCACGCCCGCGCTTCGCTCCTCGTCGTCCGGCAGCGGTGGAACACCAAGATCGGCAAGGGTTTTGGAGACGAAGTCACGATGCGACTGCGGAATCAGCTTGTCGATGTCGACGGCCGTGCCCTCGGTGGGCACCTTGGCGGGCATGACGATGTCGACACCGTAGGGCTTGCCGTCGGTGTTGCGGTCCATCCATTGCAGGACGTTTTCGAGATCGTCGGCCTCGTTGAACCGCACGCAGCCGAGCACACCGAGCCCGCCGGCCTTGCTGACCGCAGCGGCAACCTTCTCCGATGGCGTGAAGACGAAGATCGGATAGTCGATGCCGAAGCGGTCGCACAGCTCGGTACGCATCAGGATGGGCTTCCTACGTGGTTGGCATGGGCGCCGTCGGCGGGCCGCTCCTCGGTGGTGTCCTTGGCCCACCGGTAGTCTGGCTTACCAGCCGGTGTGCGGTGAATCTCGTCGACCCACCAAATCTTGCGCGGCACTTTGTATCCCGCGATCTCCTGGCGGACGAAGCTGTCGAGTTCTGCCAGCGTCGGATTGGTGCCGGGGCGCCGGTGGATGACCGCGGCCACGCACTGGCCGAAGCGGTCGTCGGGCACGCCGACCACCAACGCGTCGAACACATCGGGGTGGCCCTTGAGCGCGGCTTCGACCTCTTCGGGATAGATCTTCTCGCCGCCGCTGTTGATCGACTGCGAGCCCCGTCCGAGCATCGTGACAGTGCCGTCTTCTTCGACCTCGGCGTAATCGCCGGGGA
>DATFCF010000662.1:0-7143 GCA_035253445.1 Mycobacterium sp. | reverse complement strand
TTCCATGAATGGGTGGACTGGGCGAGCATCCGAATGTTGGCTCCCGCACAGAACATACGGTCCAGGCCACCGGTCACGACGACGGCCTTGATCTCGGGATGCTCGAACCGCAGGCGCTGAACGGCGTCATACAGTTCGATGTCGACACCGAGGTCATAAGAATTCATCTTCAGCTCATAGCCGGGCACCAGGCCGCCGTCTGGGTCGACGAGAAGCGTGAGTGTGGCCACGGGGCCGTCGAAGTCCAGCTTCCAGTGCCGATACGCCGACGGCTCGGTGTCGAAGTCGACCTGCGGGACGTCCGTCGTCGGCTCTGAAGTAAGTGTTGCCGTCATCGTGTACCTCTCCAAACATGCGACCGCGCGGGCTGCGACGCGAATCACTCTACATTAGTTCTGATTATCATAAAAGATATGTAGAACATTTTTCCGGCTGTATCGCCGCCGGCAGCAACACTTCGGATGCGAAGGACTCGACGATTTCCGAGCGGCGCGCAGCGTCTCCCACAGGCGCGAAGACCAGGTACTCCGCACCCGCGTCGCGATACTCCTGGATGCGTGCCCCGACGCGTTCAGGCGTTCCGTGCAGCAGGTAGCGGTCGACGAGGTTGGTGAAGTCTTGTCGATAGGTGTCGCTGACTGCCTCGATGACCTCGGCGCGCGAGCGGCCGGGGTCATCGTCGACGCCGCCCCAGCAATGGATCGCCCCGGCTATCTGTCCCGGATCACGCCCGTTGCGCTCGGCGTGGTCCCGCACCGATTGGAGCGAGGTGGCCAGCTGCTCCGGTGCGTACATGTACGGAAACCAAACGTCGCCGTAGCGGCCCGCTCTGCGAATGGCCGCCGATCGACGACCGCCTATCCACAGCGGTGGTCCGGCCCGCTGAACCGGAGGAGGGTCGATCCTCAGTCCTGGAATGCGGGTGTATGCACCATCGAATTCGGTTGTCTCACCGGTGAAGAGCTGCTTCATCACGGCAAGCGCCTCGTCGGTCCGCCCGCCACGCTCCTGCAACTCAACGCCGGCAGCGACGAACTCGGCCGGAAATTCACCACCCACACCGACGCCCATATCGAATCGGCCATTCGAGACCTGATCAAGTGACGTCGCCAGCTTGGCGGCGAGGGCCGCCGGGTACAGCGGCAGCACAGTCAGCCCCGAGAGCAGCCGCAGGCGCCTCGTTGCCCCTGCCGCGGCCGCCAACGACACGAAGCCATTCGGCATCGCCCCATGAAAGAACAGGTGTTCGCCGGTACACACCCCGTCGAACCCTGCCGCCTCAGCGGCAGCAGCCTCCGCGGCGGCCAGGCGCTGATCCGGTCCGAGAGTTACGTAGATTCTCAGGCGAGTGCTTCCTCACGAAGATGCACGTAGTCGAATTCGACGGGCTGGTCGTTGATCCCGCTCTTTGGCGGAGCGATCCAGCCGGCGAAGTCACCCGGCTCGTAGTGCGGAACCATCAATGCCGCGACGCGTGCACGGTCCTCCGTCGTGGGCAGCCATTCGTCGACGTTGTCGTCCCACTGCTCCTCCGAGAGCACCTCGCCCGTTGGCGAGACGAAGTGGCCGGCGTAACTGCCGACCTTGCGGTTGAAGCCCTCATGCGGCAGAACGAGCCGCTGCGTCAGGCCGGCATCCTCGAGCGCCTGGTTCCAACGCCGGACACCGTTCTCGCAATCGGCGACGTACTCGTCACGGAGATCAAGGTTGAGTGCCGTGAGATAAGGCACTTCCTCTTCGACGATCTTGCCGTCACGGACATTTCGCACCTTGTAGGTCGCGTCCTGGAGTATGTGGTCGTCCTTACGCCGGGTCTCCTGCCACCGTCCCTTCAACCCGCCGGTGTAGTAAGCGGCGGCGTTGGTGGACTGCTCGGAGCCGAACAGGTCCATCGACACCGAGAACTGGAAATTGAGGTACTTCTGGATGACGTTCAGCGGGATACCGCCGTGCTCGAAGATGTCGTCGGTTTGGTGCTCGACCATCAGCTGGGCCGTCCGCTCCACCGTCCGTTGCACACCGGTGGTGCCGACGAACATGTGGTGTGCCTCCTCCTTCAGCATGAACTCGCAAGTCCGAGCCAGCGGGTCGAAAGCCGATTCCTTCAGGGTGCCCAGCTGGTACTTGCCGTCCCGGTCGGTGAAGTACGTGAACATGAAGAACTGCAGCCAATCGGTGGTTGCCTCGTTGAAGGCGCCGAGGATCCGCGGCGAGTCAAGATCGCCCGAGTTGCGCTTGAGCAACTGCTCCGCTTCGTCGCGCCCTTCCCGGCCGAAGTAGGCGTGCAGCAGATACACCATCGCCCACAGGTGCCGTCCTTCTTCGACGTTGACCTGAAACAGGTTTCGCAGGTCATACAGGCTCGGCGCCGTGTTGCCGAGGATGCGCTGCTGTTCCACGGAGGCCGGTTCGGTATCCCCTTGGACGGTGATCAGGCGCATCAGCTCGGCGCGATACTCGCCGGGGACCTCCTGCCACGCCGGCTCACCCTTGTGCTGGCCGAACGAGATGGTCCGGCCGGGGTCACGCTCGGCAAGGAAGATGCCCCACCGGTATTCGTCCATCGGAACATGGTCGAAATGCGCCCAACCGTCTCGGCCGACCGCGATCGCGGTGCGCAGGTAGACATCCTTGGTCGGCAGTGCCGGGCCCAGATTCTTCCACCAGTCCAGGAACTTCGGTTGCCAGCCTTCCAGCGCGCGCTGCAGCCGCCGGTCCTCCGCCAGATTGACGTTGTTGGGGATGCGTTCGCTGTAATCGATCTTGCTCAGCGGGCCCGTTGGTGTCGGCGCCGCACCGGTGCGTTCCTGCTCATCGGTCATGGTGCCCTCCTCGAATCGGCAAAAGACTGTGTCTTCTCATTCTACATAACTAGAGCGTGACGTCCAGCTATTTGTAGAATGATTTACCACAGTCCTCCGGTGGCGTCCAGGGTGGCTCCGGTGACCCATTGCGATTCCACGGAAGCCAGCCACCCCACTACCCGCGCCACATCTTGTGGGGTCCCGAGCCGACGGAACGCGTTGGCGTTCGACATGGCGTCGATCGCCTTCTGATCCGTGGTCGCGTGCAGTGTTTCGGTGTCCGTCGCGCCCGGCCGGACGATGTTCACGGTGATCGACCGGCGGCCGACTTCCTTCGCGGTCACCCGGGCCGCGCCCTCCAGGCCGGCCTTCATCGCTACGTAGGACGCCTGCCGAGCCGGTGCCAGGTGCGCCGCCGCACTGGACAGCATGACGATGCGGCCATGGTCAGCGACCCGGCGAGCCGCCGCGGACAACGTCAGCAGCGCAGATCGCAGGTTGATCCGATAATCACGGTCGATCGTTCCCTCATCGAGGTCAGCGACCCTGGTGTAGTCCCAGGCGCCCACACAGTGCACGACGGTGCGGAGTGGGCCGAGCGCTTCGGCCGCCGTGATTGCGGAATCGACACCGTCGGCGGTGGTGGCATCGACCCCGCACGTCACCGCGGTCCCAGCGCGGGCGATGATCTCGTCGGCCACCGCCCGTGCTCGTGCCTCGTTCTGGTGATAGCCGACCACCACCGCATGGGTGCCCGCGAGTTCCTGCGCCACCGCGGCGCCGATGCCTCCCCCGCCACCGAAGACGACGGCGCTGGGCAACGCCGGACCGCTCATCGCCTGCCGAGTTCGGCAAGGAACTCCGGACTGCCCTGCACAGCCGTTCGCTGCATGAAATGCCCGAGGCTGCGCAGCCCGGCGAGTTCCTCTCCCCCGCCGGCTCTGCCTGGACCGCCGTGCACCGCGTGCGGAACAGCGGCGCCGTGGCCGGTGCTCTCGGCCGCATTGCCGGAATTGAGCACGAGCAGCCGACCGTGCCAGGGCGCGGCAGCCGTCACAGCCGCATGTGCGATGTCCGCATCGGAGGTGACGATCGACGCCGCCAGACTGCCTTCCCCGCGGGTCACCAAATGCAGTGCCTCGTCGAGGGTTTCGTAGGACAGCAACGAGCTCACCGGGCCGAACGCTTCGATCGCATGCGGCTCGGGCGTTGTCGGGTCGTCGAACCGGAGCAGCAGGGGCGACAGGTACGCGCCGCGTTCGAAGTCGGCAGTCGCGGCGAAGTTGTCCGGAGCGGAATCCACTTGTCCGAACACGATGCGGCCGGACTCCGCGAGTCGCGTCGTGACCGAACGGACATCCTCGCGCTGGCCGAGCCCGACAACCGGTCCCATCCGGACGCCGTCATCGCGCGGGTCACCCACCGTGACCGCGGACAGCCGTTCGCTCACCGCGGTTTCCACCGCATCCGCCAAGGCGCGCGGAACGAAGGCACGGCGGATCGCGGTGCACTTCTGACCGGCCTTCTGTGTCATTTCGGTGACCAGCCCGCGTACGAAGAGGTCGAACTCGGGGCTTCCGACTGTCGCGTCTTCACCCAGGATGCTGCTGTTGAGCGAGTCTGCTTCCGCGGTGAACCGAACGGCATTGCCGGCGATGGTGCTATGACGGCGCAGAGCGGTGGCCGTGGCGTGCGACCCCGTCACCGACACCATGTCCTGTCCGGTGAGCGTCTCGAGCAGCCCGTCGGGCCGTGCGCACACCAGCTGCAATGCGCCCTCGGGTATCAGACCGGACGCGATGATTTCGCGTACCACCAGTTCGGTGAGATAGGCCGTCTGGCTGGCGGGTTTGACGATGCTGGGCACTCCGGCGAGAAACGCGGGCGCGAACTTCTCCAGCATGCCCCAGACAGGAAAGTTGAACGCATTGATCTGCAGGAACGCCCCAAGCAACGGGCTCATGATGTGCTGAACCCCGAAAGTCCCTGCCTTGCCTAGCGATTCGAAATCGCCGTCTCGGAGGATGTGGCCGTCGGGCAGCTCCTTTGCACCCTTGCTCCCGTAGACGAACAACACGCCGATCCCACCGTCGATGTCGACCGCCGAATCCCGCCGGGTCGCCCCGGTACGCAGAGAGAGTTCGGTAAAGACAGGGATCTTCGCCGACAGGTGTTTGCCCAGGGCCTTGAGCGCGGCCGCGCGCTGCTGAAAAGTCAACTTGCGCAGGGCCGGTCCACCGACGCCGCGGGCGTAGTCGAGCACCGCCGGATAGTCCAGGGATTCAGTGGACACCCGCACGATGGGCTCGGCGGTGGCGGCGTCAAGCAGCGTCGTGCCAACGTCAGTCGGGCGGCGCCACTGGCCACAGACGTAGCTATGGAGGATCTCGGTCATGTTCGGGTGGCCCCCTCTGCCTTGTTGCTCTTGTTCAGGAATTCGCCCATGCGCCGGTACTTTTCGGCGTCATCGAACAACATCGCCTGGATGACGAGGTCGATTTGCGGATGCGCTTCGGGCGCGGCGTCGACGGCGAGCTTGGTCATCCGCAGTGCGATCGGCGAGTTTCGTAGCATCTTTGTCGCGAGTTGGTGTGCTGTGGCGATGAGGTCGGCCGGCTCGACGATCGAATGAACGAGCCCGAGCTCCAGGGCACGCTGCGCCGATATCCGCGCACCCCCAAGCAGAATCTGCTTGGCGACGCTCTCCCCAACAAGGCGCACCAGGCGATACGTCGCTCCGGCACCGGCGATGATGCCCAGCAGAGGTTCAGGTTGGCCGAACACCGCTCTCGGTGTGGCGATTCGCAGATCGCACGCGTACGTCAGCTCAGCGCCGCCACCAAGCGCATACCCATCGACGGCGGCGATTGTCGGCATGGGTAACGCGCGAATCCGGTCGAACAGATTGAGGTTGATCCCGGCCAACGCGTCGTCGCGGCCGCGTTCACGGAGCTGGGCAATGTCGGCTCCGCCCGCGAATACTCCCTCCGAACCGCCGGTGATGATCGCCAGGCGCGGGTCCTGTTCCAGCTCCGCGCACACCGCGTGGAGCTCGGCGACCATTTCGGCGTTGATGGCATTGCGCTCCGCGGGCCGACAGAGTTCGACCTCGACAATGCCGTCGCGTTCGGTGACGCGCAGCGCGTTCACGCGCCCCCCCATTCGAAGAATCCGCGGCCGGACTTCTTACCGAGCTGCCCCGCGGCGACCTTGTCGATCAGCAGTTGTGGCGGCGCGAATCGGGGTCCGAGGCTCTCGGAGAGCTGTCGGGCAATGTGCAGGCGAACATCCAGTCCCACCAGGTCGGTGAGCCGCAGCGGGCCCATGGGATGGCGGTAGCCCAGCACCATGGCTCGGTCGATGTCCTCTGCGTCCGCCACCTCGTCTTCGAGCATGCGGATGGCTTCCAGCCCGAGGGCTACACCGAGTCGGCTGGTGGCGAATCCCGGAAAGTCCCGTACGACAATGGTCTCCTTGCCGATGAGTCGCCCGATTTGACGCGCCGTTTCGACCGCCTCCGCCGGGGTGTCCGAACCGCGCACGATTTCCAGGAGCGGCATCGACCAGACCGGATTGAAGAAATGCAGCCCGATCAGGTTCTGCGGGTGGCGTAGTGACTTCGCGATCGAGGAGATGCTCAGCGCACTCGTGTTTGTCGCGAGCAGCTTGGGCTCGCGGTTCTCCGCGGCGCCAAGTATCGACTGCTTGAGTTCGAGATCCTCCGGCACCGCTTCAACGACGAGATCGAGCTGACTTGGCAGCGCCTCGACCGACTCGACAACAGCGACCGCGGTCCGGATGTGGTCGGCTTGCTCCGAGGTCAGCCTGCCTTGGTCCTGCAGCTTGTCGGCGCGTGCAATGACCGCCTTCTGCGCCCCGGCCGCACGGGCGTGGTCCGGTTCAGCGACGGTCACCGCGCAACCGGCTTCGGCAAACACATAGACGATACCGACGCCCATGGTGCCGGCCCCGACAACGCCGACCGTGGATATGTTAGGGACGCTCATTGATCTCCTCGATTCCAAAACGCATGCGGGTGAACACTTTCCGCGCGTTGCCGGATAACACTGCTGTAAGCACATCTTTCGGCAGCCCCAGGCCCATCAGCGATTCGACGTTTCGTCGCGTTCCCGGAACACCCGGCCAGTCGGTGCCGAAGATCATCTTCTGCCCGATTCGGGTGAGGTCGAATCGCTGGTAGTACTCGGGCAACTTCTTCGGCGGCACACCCGCCAAGTCGAGCCAGACGTTTCGCTTTGTCTGCGCCATGAAAGCGGCGACGTCGTACCACCACCCGCGCCCGCCGTGCGCGAAAACGAACTGAAGGTCTGCGAAGTAG
>DATFCF010000661.1:0-3518 GCA_035253445.1 Mycobacterium sp. | reverse complement strand
CCGGCGCGCAAGCGGTGATCCGGTCTCTTGAGGAACTCGACGTCGACGTTATCTTCGGCATCCCCGGCGGCGCCGTGTTGCCTGTCTACGACCCGCTTTTCGATTCGCAGAAGCTGCGTCACGTCCTGGTCCGCCATGAGCAGGGCGCGGGCCACGCCGCCAGTGGTTACGCGCATGCCACCGGCAAGGTCGGCGTGTGCATGGCGACGTCGGGTCCGGGTGCGACGAACTTGGTCACCCCGCTGGCCGACGCGCACATGGATTCCATCCCGGTGGTGGCGATCACCGGCCAGGTCGGTCGTGCGTTGATCGGCACCGACGCGTTCCAGGAAGCCGACATCTCCGGCATCACGATGCCGATCACCAAGCACAATTTCTTGATCCGCGACGGCAACGACATTCCGCGGGTGATGGCCGAGGCGTTCCATATCGCGGCGTCTGGCAGGCCCGGCCCGGTGCTCGTCGACATCCCGAAGGACATCCTGCAGGGGCAGTGCACGTTCAGCTGGCCGCCGCAGATCGACCTGCCCGGCTACAAGCCCAACACCAAGCCGCACAGCCGTCAGGTCCGGGAGGCGGCCAAGCTCATCGCGGCCGCCCGCAAGCCGGTGCTCTACGTCGGCGGCGGGGTGATCCGCGGCGATGCGACCGAACAACTTCTCGATCTCGCCGAGCTGACGGGGATCCCGGTCGTCACGACGCTGATGGCCCGCGGCGCGTTCCCGGACAGCCATCCGCAGAACATGGGCATGCCCGGCATGCACGGCACGGTCGCGGCGGTGGCCGCGTTGCAGCGCAGCGATCTGCTGATCGCGCTGGGCACCCGGTTCGACGACCGGGTGACGGGCAAGCTGGATTCCTTTGCGCCAGAAGCCAAGGTCATCCACGCCGACATCGACCCCGCAGAGATCGGGAAGAACCGCAACGCCGACGTGCCGATCGTCGGTGACGTCAAGGCGGTGATCACGGATCTGATCGAGGCGCTGCGCCGTGACGGCGCCATCGGCTCGATCGCGATCGACAACTGGTGGGAATACCTGCGCGGAGTGCAGTCGACGTATCCACTGAGCTATGGACCGCAGAGCGACGGCAGTATGTCCCCGGAGTACGTGATCGAAACACTGGGCAGGATCGCCGGTTCCGATGCCATCTACGTCGCCGGCGTGGGCCAGCACCAGATGTGGGCCGCGCAGTTCATCAAGTACGAGAAGCCGATGACCTGGCTCAACTCCGGCGGGCTGGGGACCATGGGCTTCGCGGTTCCTGCCGCGATGGGCGCCAAGTTCGCCCGGCCCGAGGCCGAGGTGTGGGCCATCGACGGCGACGGCTGCTTCCAGATGACCAATCAGGAGCTGGCCACCTGCGCCGTCGAGGGCGCACCGATCAAGGTCGCCATCATCAACAACGGCAACCTGGGCATGGTGCGGCAGTGGCAGACGCTGTTCTACGAAGAGCGTTACAGCCAAACGAATCTGGCCACGCACTCGCATCGCATCCCGGACTTCGTGAAGCTGGCCGAGGCGCTCGGCTGTGTTGGATTGCGTTGTGAGCGTGCCGAAGACGTCGAAGACGTCATCAGGCAAGCGCGTGAGATCAACGACCGGCCGGTGGTGATCGACTTCATCGTCGGCGCTGACGCGCAGGTGTGGCCGATGGTCGCCGCAGGCACCAGCAATGACGAGATCCAGGCCGCACGTGGGATCCGTCCGCTGTTCGACGATCCGGAAGAAGGGCACGCATGATGACGCGAAGGCGAGCGCGAGTGAGGATCGCAGCGAGGGACGAGCGAGGACCGCAGCGAGTGGGAGTCGAGGCATGAGTACCGTCTCCACGCATACCTTGTCGGTGCTCGTCGAGGACAAACCGGGCGTGCTCGCACGCGTGGCATCGCTGTTCTCCCGGCGCGGCTTCAATATTCAGTCGCTGGCAGTCGGCGCCACCGAGCAGAAGGACATGTCACGGATGACCATCGTGGTCAGCGTGGAGGACTCTCCGCTGGAGCAGATCACCAAGCAGCTCAACAAGCTGGTCAACGTGATCAAGATCGTCGAGCAGGACGAGGAGAACTCCGTCTCCCGCGAGCTGGCCCTGATCAAGGTGCGTACCGACGCCAGCACCCGTGGTCAGGTCATCGAGGCGGTGAACCTGTTTCGCGCCAAGGTCGTTGACGTGTCGACGGAGTCACTGACCGTCGAGGCCACCGGAACCCCCGAAAAGCTGGAGGCCCTGCTGCGGGTGCTCGAGCCGTACGGGATCCGTGAGCTCGTGCAGTCCGGAGTGGTGTCACTGTCGCGCGGGCCGCGCGGCATCGGCACCGTCAAGTAAGCCCCTATCAGTTGGAAGAGAAGGAAATACACAGTGTCTTCAACAAGCACAGAGATGTTCTATGACGACGACGCCGACCTGTCCATCATTCAGGGACGCAAAGTCGGTGTCATCGGCTATGGCAGCCAGGGCCATGCGCACTCGTTGAGCCTGCGCGACTCCGGCGTCCAGGTGAAGGTGGGCCTGCGCGAAGGCTCCAAGGGCCGCGCGAAGGTCACCGAGCAGGGCCTCGAGGTGGACACGCCCGCTGAGGTCGCCAAGTGGGCGGACGTCATCATGCTGCTGGCCCCCGACACTGCGCAGGCCGATATCTTCAAGAACGAGATCGAGCCGAATCTGAAGGACGGCGATGCGCTCTTCTTCGGCCACGGCCTGAACATCCACTTCGATCTGATCAAGCCGCCGGCCAACGTCACCATCGGCATGGTGGCCCCGAAGGGCCCCGGCCATCTGGTGCGCCGTCAGTTCGTCGACGGCAAGGGTGTGCCGTGTTTGGTTGCGGTGGACCAGGATCCGACCGGTGCGGGTGAGGCACTCGTGCTGTCGTACGCCAAGGGCATCGGCGGCACTCGCGCTGGCGTCATCAAGACCACGTTCAAGGACGAAACCGAGACCGACCTGTTCGGTGAGCAGGCCGTGTTGTGCGGCGGCACAGAGGAACTCGTCAAGACCGGGTTTGACGTCATGGTCGAGGCGGGTTACGCACCGGAGCTGGCGTACTTCGAGGTGCTGCACGAGCTCAAGCTCATCGTCGACTTGATGTACGAGGGCGGCATCGCGCGGATGAACTACTCGGTTTCCGACACTGCGGAGTTCGGTGGCTACCTGTCGGGGCCGCGGGTGATCGACGCCGACACCAAGAAGCGGATGCAGCAGATTCTCTCCGAGATCCAGGACGGCACCTTCGTCAAGCGGCTCGTGGCCAATGTCGAGGGCGGCAACAAGGAGCTGGAACGGCTGCGCAAGGAGAACGCCGAGCATCCCATCGAGGTCACCGGCAAGAAGCTGCGCGACCTGATGAGCTGGGTCGACCGGCCTATCACCGAGACGGCTTAGTCAGTGCGATTTGTGGAGCCGCAGCCGCGTTGAGCGCCGGTGCGGCTCCACAAATCGCTGACTACGGCGCGAGGCTCGGCATTGTCTTGATGCCGAACTCGCGGCGCAGCACCGTGCGCGCGGCGTAGTAACCGGCC
>DATFCF010000660.1:0-3689 GCA_035253445.1 Mycobacterium sp. | reverse complement strand
TCTACGACGTGACGGCGGGATCCGCGCTCATCGACGGCATTGATGTTCGCGACTACGACACCGAGCAGCTCTGGTCGGCGATCGGCCTGGTGCCGCAGCGCGGCTATCTGTTCTCCGGGACGGTGGCCGACAATCTGCGCTACGGCAAGGCCGATGCGACCGACGACGAGATGTGGGAGGCGCTGCGGGTGGCGGCCGCCGACGATTTCGTGCGCGCCCACGCCGACGGATTGGCGATGCCCGTCGCGCAGGGCGGCATCAACTTCTCCGGCGGGCAGCGCCAGCGGCTGGCGATTGCGCGTGCCGTCATCCGCCGACCGGCCATCTATTTGTTCGACGACGCCTTCTCGGCCCTCGATGTGCACACCGACGCCCGAGTTCGCACCGCATTGCGCGAGGTGTCCGCCGGGTCGACGGTGGTGATTGTCTCGCAGCGCATTTCGACGGTCGCGCAGGCCGACCAAATCGTCGTCGTCGACGACGGCCGCGTGGTGGGAATCGGCACGCATGAGAAGCTCCTGGCGAGCTGTCCCGCCTACGCAGAGTTCGCCGACTCGCAGTCACTCGGTGCCGGAGTCGGGGGCCAGCATTGACCGGGCCGATGGGACGGCCCATCCGCGGCGTGGTGCAGGCCCCGACGCAGCGCTCCCGCGACTTCAAGCGCTCGGCAATCCGGTTGGTGAAGCGGCTGACACCGCAGCGCGGGTTGACCACGTTGGTGATTCTGCTGGGAATCGGTGGGATCGCCATCAGCGTGATCGGCCCGCGAATCCTCGGCCACGCCACCGACTTGCTGTTCAACGGCGTCATCGGGCGGCAACTGCCCGCCGGACTGACCAAGGAGCAGGCCATCGACGCCGCCCACGCGCGTGGCGACAACACGTTCGCCGACCTGCTGTCGGGCATGAACGTGGTGCCGGGGCGCGGTGTGGACTTCGGCGCCATCGGGCGCACACTGCTGCTGGCACTCGGCTTGTATCTGGTTGCCGCGCTCCTTATTTGGCTTCAGGCCCGGCTGCTCAACGTTGCGGTGCAGCGCACCATGGTGGCGCTGCGCTCGGACGTCGAGGACAAGGTGCACAGAATGCCCTTGTCCTACTTCGACTCCCGCCAGCGCGGCGAGGTGCTGAGCCGGGTCACCAACGATGTCGACAACATCCAGACATCGCTGTCGATGACGATCAGCCAGCTGCTCACGTCGGTCCTGACGGTGGTAGCGGTGCTGGTGGCGATGTTGACCATCTCACCGCTGCTGACGTTGCTCACTGTGCTGACGGTGCCGCTGTCCCTGTGGGTGACGCGGGCGATCGCGCGACGATCGCAGAGGCTCTTCGTGGCGCAGTGGGCCAACACCGGCCGACTCAACGCGCACATCGAGGAGACCTACAGCGGTTTCACCATCGTCAAGACATTCGGCCACCGCGCCCACGCGCAGGAGCAGTTCCGCGAGCACAACGACAACGTCTACCAAGCCAGCTTTGGGGCGCAGTTCTTTTCGGGCCTCGTCGCGCCCGCCACGACGTTCATCGGCAACCTCAGCTACGTCGCGGTCGCGGTGGTCGGCGGCATCCAGGTGGCCACGGGTCAGATCACGCTCGGCAGCATCCAGGCCTTCATCCAGTATGTGCGCCAGTTCAACCAGCCACTGACCCAGGTCGCCGGGATGTACAACACGCTGCAATCCGGGATCGCCAGCGCAGAACGGGTTTTCGAGCTGCTCGACGCCGAGGAGCAGACGCCGGAACCGCCGGCCGCGTTGGCATCGCCGGACGGGCGGCGCGGCAGGGTGGAGTTCGAGAACGTCAACTTCAGCTACCGGCCGGGCACGCCGGTGATCGAGGACCTGTCACTGGTCGCCGAACCCGGCAGCACGGTGGCAATCGTCGGGCCGACCGGCGCAGGCAAAACCACGCTCGTGAATCTGCTGATGCGGTTCTACGAGGTGGACTCCGGCCGCATCCTGGTCGACGGGGTGGACATCTCGTCGGTGAGCAGGCGGTCGCTGCGCTCGCGGATCGGCATGGTGTTGCAGGACACCTGGCTCGTCGGCGGCACGATCTACGAGAACATCGCCTACGGCCGGCCGGAGGCCGGCGAGGACGAGGTGATCGAAGCCGCCAAGGCGGCGTTCGTCGACCGGTTCGTGCACACCCTGCCCGACGGGTACCAGACCCTGATCAGCGACGACGGCGGCAATATCAGCGCAGGAGAAAAGCAGCTCATCACGATTGCCCGCGCCGTACTGGCCCGCCCACAGCTGCTGGTCCTCGACGAGGCCACCAGCTCCGTTGACACCCGCACGGAGCTGCTGATCCAGCACGCAATGGGTGAGTTGCGCCGCGATCGAACGAGTTTCATCATCGCGCACCGGCTTTCGACGATCCGCGACGCGGATGTCATCTTGGTGATGGAGGCAGGCAGGATCGTCGAGCGCGGAAGCCATGCCGAACTGTTGGCCCGCCATGGCGAATATTGGGCGATGACGCAGGCCTAGCGGCCGTCGACTCTGCGGTTTCGTACGCGACACGCCGGGGTGGCGTATGAAAACGCATAGTCGCGCAGCCCGCTAGACGATCCGCTTAATCGGCCCCGGCACGCGGCCCCAGCCGAGTTCGTCGACAGAGCGCGCGAGTTGCTTGCCGGTCCACCTCCCGATGCGCCCGCCGGTTACCCGTTCCAACTGGCGAACCGGCGCAACCGGCACTCCATGAATTCGTGGCCCAACGAGTTGCCCGGCCTGCACCCGTCGGGCAAGCGCAACGATGTCGTCATTCATCCGGACGATGCAGCGGCACTGGGAATCCACGACGGTGATCGCGTCCGCGTCTTCTCCCGCGTAGGCGCGATCGAACTACAGGCCTCGGTGAACGGCCGGCCGCGGCCAGGGGTGGTGGTCGTCGACCATGGCTGGGGGCCAAGGGTTTTCGATCCGCGCGGCGGGACAGAGCCGGACCCTACGGCGCGAACCGAAACCTGCTCATCGACGGCGCGGCCGTCGATGAGCTATCTCAGACGTCGGCGTTGAGTTCGTCGTACGTCGGCATCGAACGCATTGGTCAGAGCTGCGGGCCTTCGGCGCGCAGGTCGTCCACGTTGCGCATCGCGTCGCGCAGCTTGCCCAGCCATTCGTCCGCGTGTTCGCCGACGAGCCTGACCGACCAGGCCAGAGCATCGGACCGGGACCGGGCGACGCCGGCGTCGACGAGGGTGTCGAGCACCTGACGCTCGGGCTGGCGCAACCGCGTCATCACCGGTACGGCGATGTGGGTGAACAGAATTCGTTCGTAGTTTTCGTCACCGACCGCCCCGATTTCTACGCCCCACGCGACCTTGCGGCCGTAGCGGTCCTCGGCTTCGTCGGCGATGCGCATGCGCTCGGAGCGGGTCTCCTCGCGGAAGCGGGCGACGCGTCCCGAGGCGTGGGCTTCGCTTTCGGGTGTCTCTAAGCCATCGGCTTCCGGCAGGCGGCCGATGACAGTGATTTCTTCGCGGTCGACGACGACCTTCGGGTCGCCGGCGAACCAGCCGTCGGGCAGGCGACCGGCGAACCAGTCGGCTGCGTCGCTCGCGTCGGGTTGTTGTGCCTGTTGCCAGCCGCCGGGGCGGCCTGACCGTCGGCCATGGATATGGTGTCGCATGCTTACATGATTACACCGTTACAACCCTGATGGGACAGCTTTTCACCGCAG
>DATFCF010000659.1:0-6050 GCA_035253445.1 Mycobacterium sp. | reverse complement strand
AGGCGAACAGGAACCGCGGAGTATGTGGTGGCACCCGTTGTCGCCGAGTCCGCAGTGATCGGCCTGCTGCACGCGGACACTGCCGCAGGCGGTAGGTCGCTCACGTCGATCGATCGGGATCTGCTGCGCATATTCGCTGACGGTGTTGGTGTGATCTACGAGCGCGCCCGGCTGGCTGAGCGAATCGAGCAGCAACGTGTCGCCGTCGCGCAGGTATGTGAGGCCGCGGCGCACGCACTGCAGGAAATGGACGCCAGTCCATTGGTGTCGTTCGCCGGACCGGATGTCCGAGCCGCGCAAGTTGTGGAGAGGGAACGCACCGCCGACCCGCGGGTCTCCGGCCGGCTGGCCCGATTGACTGCGCGCGAACGCGAGGTACTCGCACTGTTGGCCAGCGGCGCGACCAATTCGCAACTTGCCGACCGGCTGACGGTCGCCGAGAGTACCGTCAAGTCGCACGTCAAGCACATCCTGCACAAGCTCGACGCACGCAACCGGGCTGGGGCGATCGCCTGCTACATGCGGGAGACGACGGGCGTCGAAAGGCGGTCGCGATGACGGTTTCGATCGCCGCTGAGACCAACCGGTTGCTGCCGCTTCGGGGCAAGGCCGAATGGTGGTGCGGCGAAAAAGAATTGGTGGAGCGCCTCGCTATTTTGCGAGACCGCGTCTTTTCGCAGGTCGGCGAGGAGACCGCGCTCCCGTCCGTTGAGTGGGATTCGCCGTCGCGGTCGGCAGAGGTGGTATCGACGCTGATCCATACCTGCATCGAGCGGCTACGCCATACCAGGAGTACTGAGATCGAGGCGGGTCACCGCCTGTGCAGGCTGGTCCTGGATCTTCAGCACCTTGCAATGGACATCTACCTGTACGACACCGCGATGCGCGGCCAGCGGCTGGCCGACTGCGCGACAGGGCTCAGCCGGCTGCGCGGCATCCCGAATTCGGATGCCTTGCTCGAAAGCGCATGCGAGGAGTTGGTCTCGCGGTGTGGTTTTCACCGCGCGGTGCTGTCTCGGGTGGAGGCCGGCGGATGGAAGCCGCTGATGCTGCACCAGCGATCCGATGACGGTGCGGATTCATGGTTCAGCCCGTGGATCAACAAGATCGTGCCGAACTTCGATGCACCGGAGGCCGAGACGTTGTCCAAGCGGCGGCCGTCGTTGGTCTACGACACCGCGAACGCGCAGGTCTACCGGCCGCTGATTGTCCAATCGGGACATTCGCGGTCGTATCTGGTGGCTCCACTGGTGCACGGCGACGACGTGGTCGGTTTCCTGCACACCGACCATCACCCGCTACCGCGGCGGGTCGACGAGTCGGATCGTGAGGTGCTGTGGGCGTTCGCCGACGGCTTCGGCCATATCTATGAACGCACCGTGCTGGAGGAGCGGCTGCGGGCGCAGCGAGACAGTATGCGCGAGTTGTTCTTCGGGGCCATCGATCGCATCGATGATCTTTGTGACTCCGGCATGGAGGCCACGCGCCGCGGTGACGTCGTCGACGAGCAAGGGCCCGACGGCATGGGTATTCCGCCGCTGGCCGAGCTGACCGAGCGCGAGGTGCAGGTGTTCGAACTGATGGCAACAGGCGCGACGAACCAGGCGATCGCCGAGAAGTTGGTCATCACCGAGGGCACGGTCAAATCCCACGTCAAACACATTCTCCGGAAATATGGTGCGGTCAATCGCGCACAGGCGATCGCTTGGGCGCTCCAACAGTGCGACAGTTCAAGTCGGGGTTGTTGAACAACCCCCCATGGTGAGTTCAATCCACGAACTCCGCGGTGCGTAGATAAGCGCCGTTGTGATAGATCAACGGCGACGGCGCCTGAGGGCCGCCGTCCTGTTCGCAGTGCGTGCGTGTGACATGCGCAATGACCAGGGTCGAATCCCCTGCGGGAATCAACTCGTACACCGTGGCGCGAAGCCAGGTGGGCGTATCCCGTAGTACCGGTTCACCGGTCTCCAATGTCGTCCACGACGACGGGTCGGCGAACCGATGTTCGGCACTGCGCGAAAACCGTTGCGCCAGCTCCAATTGGCGTTCGCCGAGCAGATGGATCACCAGCGACTCCGCCGCTCGCAACGCGGCGATGCTGGAGGACGTGTGAGTGATGTTGAAGCACACAAGCGGTGGATCCAGCGAAAGCGACGCGAACGAGGTGGCCGTGAATCCGACTGGGCCGTTGGTCGCGTTCAGGGTGACGATCGCGACACCGGCGGGATGGCGTCGACACAGCGAACGGTATTGATCGGGGGTCACCGCGGTATTTGACATGACGGTCGCCATGACGACTCTTGTTCAGGCCGACCGTGTTTGGCGCACAAGGTCGATTGATGCGCTGGCGGCGTCGAAACCCATCGTCTCCAGTTGGGGGAGAACCATGTCGACGATCCGCTCGATGACCGGCGCGGCGAGCGGCACAAGCGTGACCCCGTCGGCGATGCGCAGGACATGAATGTCGGCGATCAGTCCCGCGAGACCATTGACGGTTCCCACATACGCCAACGACTTCCTGTGAGGCGCCGACCATGAATCGGACAGCCCGTGCAGCGCTTCTCGGGCGGACCGTGCGTCCTCGTGGATCATCACCTCGATGTCGACCAGGACCGAAACCTCACGCTCGCCCCGGGCGGCCGACTCCGCGCGTACGGCAGCACTCTTGTGGCAGGCGTCGCGTAGATCCACCGCCTGAATACGGACCGTCCGCTGCCTGCCCGCCACGTCGCCATCGGTGTCATCCGTCAGCTCGATCCATTGGTCGTTGGCCAGCTGCAGGCCCACGCGCAGCGGTCGCGTGACCTCGATGTCGACGTTCGGCGCTACGACTGTGGTCATGATGTCCCCTCGGGGTCGATGACGATCGCGAATGCCTTGTTCTCGATGCCGCCGGAGCGATCCAGCGAGATGAACTTCTCCTCGACGTATTCGTCGAGCGCGTTGGGGCCGCCCTCGCGACCCAGGCCGCTCTCCTTGACGCCGCCGAACGGGTAAGCGGGGTGGATGACGTGCCAGTTGTTCACCCACACCATCCCGGATTCGAGTCGGCGGGCGACGTCGAGGGCCTGCTGCTCGCCACCCCAAATACCCGCGGAGAGACCGTAATTCGTGTCATTGGCGATCTTGACCGCTTCGTCGATCGAGTCGTAGGTAAGTACCACCAGCACCGGCCCGAACACCTCGTCCCGTGCGACCCGCATGTCGTTGGTGACGTCGACGAGGACCGTGGGTTCGATCCAGTAGCCCTTCTCGAACTCAGGTCCGGACGGGGCCCGGCCGCCGAGTGCCACCGTGGCGCCCTCGGCGACGGCGATACGGAAGTACTCGAGGATGCGATCGCGCTGGGTCGCCGAGATGATCGGCCCGACATGGGTCGTCGGCTCCAGCGGATCGCCGAGTCGCAGCGTCGCGGCCCGCGCGATCAGCTTGTTGACGATCTCGTCGCGCCGGCCCGCCGGGATCAGCAGCCTCGTGCCTGCTTCGCAGGCTTCGCCGTTGTTGGCCATGCAGGCGAACAACGCGCCGTCAACGGCAAGCGCCAGGTCGGCATCCTCCAGAATGATGTTGGCGCCCTTGCCGCCCAGCTCCAGGGTGACGCGCCGGATGCTGTCGGCCGACTGGCGCAGGATACTTTTGCCAACCGCGGTCGAACCCGTGAACGCGACCTTGCGGACGTCGGGATGGCCGGACAGGTGCGCGCCGACCGGCTCCCCGTCGCCGGTGACGACGTTGAGCACGCCCGGCGGCAGGCCTGCGGCATCGAACTCGCGGGCGAGTTCCAGCGGCAGCATAGGCGCGTGCTCGTCGGGTTTGAGCACCACGGAGTTACCTGCCGCCAGCGCCGGCCCGATCTTCCACACCGCGGTCAGCAATGGGATGTTCCACGGCACGATCGCGGCGACCACCCCGAGGGGCTCTCGCACCACGATGCCCTCGGCGGGTACCGGTTCGATTGCCGGGCCGAGGGTTTCAAACTCGTAGTTGGTGGCAATGGCGGCCAGGTACTGCAACTGCCCGACGGACAGGCCGACGTGGAAGGCGCCGGTGATGCGGATGGTGGCCCCGTTCTCCCGTGACTGCAGCGCGGCGAGTTCATCAGCACGGACGGCGAGACCTTCGGCCACGCGGTTGATCAATGCGGCGCGTTCGGCGGGTGCCGTCCGCCGCCACGTGCCTTCGTCGAACGCGGCCTTGGCCGCGGCCACGGCCGCATCGACGTGCTGAGGTGTGCCCTTCGCGACGGTGCCGACGAGCTCTTCGGTTGCGGGGCTGCGGATCTCGTACACCTCGTCAGTGTCGATCCACTTGCCGTCGATGTAGAGCGAGTAGTGGTTTGTGCTCATGTGAGGTTCCTTGTCAGTCAGCCGACTTGGCGCTCGCGGCCTTGCCAGTACGGTTTGCGGATCGCCTTCTTGTCGACCTTGCCGGACGGGTTCAGCGGCAAGGTGTCGGCGAACACGATCGACTTGGGCGCCGCGACGCTGCCCAGGGCGATCTTGACGTGTCCTATCAGCTCGTCCTCGGTCGCCGAGGAACCGTCCTTGGTGACGACGACGGCCAGCACTGACTCGCCCCACTTCGGGTGGGGCACACCGATGACCGCGCTCTGGGCGACCGCCGGGTGCGTCGACAATGCGTCTTCGACCTGGCGGGGGAACACGTTGAACCCGCCGGTGACCACCATGTCTTTTTTGCGGTCGACCAGGCAGAGGAAGCCCTCCTCGTCGAGCTGACCGACATCGCCGGTGTAGATCCAGCCGTCGCGCAGGGCTTCATGGTTGCGAGCCGGGTCGAGGTAGGTCTGCATCTGCCCGAGCTGTTTGGTGCACACCTCACCGGGTTCGCCCTGCGGTACGGCGCGACCCTCGTCGTCACGAATCGAGACCTGGACCGAGAACAACGGCCGTCCGGCCGACCCCAGGCGGCTGACCCAGGTGTCGTCGTCGGCGCGGTGTTCGTGTTTGTCCAGGCACGACACGAAGCCTTGCTCTGTGCCTGCATATGTCTGGACGAAGATCGGACCGAAGGCTTTCAACGCCTGGCGCAATCGGTCCCGCGCGATCGGTGAGCCGGCGTAGATCATCGTGTCCAACGTCGACAGATCGAAGTCGGCGCGCCGGGGGTCATCCAGCAAGAGGTAGATGATCGTCGGTACGACAGCGGTTGCGGTCACCCGGTGTCGCTCGATGGAGGTCAGCAACGTCTCGACGTCCAGACCCGGCAGCATCACGTTGGTGCCGCCGCGCACGAACGTCGGCATGACGAACGCCTGCGAGAAGTGCGTTAACGGCGCACCGTGGGCGAACACCTCGCCACGCCGGATGTCGGCGATATCCAGCCCTGCCGAGATGCCGTAGTACCCCCAGGTGAAGTGAGAGTTCACCACACCCTTCGGGTCGCCTGTGCTGCCCGAGGTGAACAGCACGTATGCCTCGTCGTGCTCGTTGATGTCGACCTCTGGTCGGGTGGTGGCCTGCTGGGTGACCACGCCGTTGAAGTCGAGTGCGTTCACGGTGCTCGACGTAGCGTCGCCGCCGACCCGCAGCAGCGTCTGCAGTTTGGGTAGCTCGTCGCGGATCGACGCCACCGCCTCGTCGAACTTTGCGTGGTAGATCAGGGTGGTCGCGTCGGTCTGCGCGAGGTTCGACCGGAACGCGCTGGCCGACGCGCGGGCGGCCATCTGGACCAGCACCCCGCCCGCCGCCCAGATCGCCTGCTGACAGGGGATGAACTCCAACGCGTTGGGCATCAGCAGACCAACGCGCTCGCCCTTCTGCACGCCGAGCCCGACGAGCGCGTTCGCGATCTGGTTGCGCCAGTCGTTCAGCTCGCGATAGGTGATGCTCCGGTCCCCATCGATGATCGCGGTGTGCTGCGCGTAGTACGTGCAGGCGCGGTCGAGCACGTCGGGCATCACGCCCCACATCGCCAAAACCCCCTTGGCTCTTAGGTTCCGACAAGCGTGGAGGGATTGAATCCTTCGACCCAGTACTCGGGGGTCAGGATCGGGATGCGGAGCTCTTGAAGCACGGGAGTGTCGTTCCAGT
>DATFCF010000658.1:0-4800 GCA_035253445.1 Mycobacterium sp. | reverse complement strand
CAGGGGTCGCTGTTTTCCGGCGTCGGCGATGATGTCCCGGCGACCGCGCAAGTACCGATAGGCGGCCATCGGATCTGAGGCAGGCACCGGCGCCGACAATGCACCGATCAACGCGGACTGCATGTTCCCGCCGATGTTGCGAGTGAAGTCCAGCGGGAGATCGAGCAGGCCTTCGGCACCGCGATAGGCGTCGTCGAGGATCGTCATACCGGTCGCGACCATCTCTGCGGAACCAGCACCGAGACCGTTCCCCCGGCGTGATCATGGCGCACCTTGATGTTGGCCGTTGTTCGCGCCGGAATCTGCGAGTTGAAGCGGATCCCGTTGGCTCGCCGCCACACAGGTAGGCCGAGGTCCGCGATATCGTGCAGGAAGAAGTCCAGGATGCGCGAACTGCGGGCCCACTGGTAGAAGATGTTGTCGACCGGGTCTTTGGATGCGGTGAGCATCCTTTCACCCGGGTCGGTGTCGACCAGGACGAAACCGTCATCGGCGGTCAATAGCGGCAGCTGCACGATTCGGTCGGTGATCCCGTCCTGCACCCACGCTCGGCCTGGCCCGCTGTAGACGAACTTCGGCCATACCGGGACATTGCCCCGGTTGCAGATGGTGATCGTCTCCTCGTCATACCCGTGCAGCGCCTGGGTCTGCGGATGCGCCGTCCAGGTAGTAACCAGGGTCCGCTTAGCGAAATAGGGTTTAGGAGCAACGAGTTGCATGCTCCATAGGGTGTGGTTGTTGTTGGCGTAGATCGGCGACTTCGACACTGTGGTGTTGACAGGACTGGCCTGCATCACCTGAACCCATCGCCAGCCACCGAACCGAGAATGCATGCCGAGCCAGCCCGAAACCCCGAGCGGCCACGAATCCCACCAGTTCGATTCGACCAGTTGGTATTGATACTTCGACAGCGTGCGGGTTCCCGAACCGACCATGATGCCGATGTCGATGACCCGCTTGAGGATATTGGTCCGTTCGTAGGTGGCGCCTTCTTGATAAGCGCTCTCGGTGAACAGATGCTCAAACGAAGGATGGTGCAGCCCATGGACTTCGGTGGCCAGCTGCACGCCTTGGCGCCCGGCATGCGGGCCGAGCAGATCCCAGCGCCGGCCGTTTGGCGCGAGGTACACGAGTTTGAACTCTTCGCCCTTGAGAATGTTCGGCGTGGTGGCCCAGTTCTGATACTGGAGCGCCTCGGTGCCTTGCAAGAACTTCACTGAAGAAAACTCCCAACTGCGCCGACAAGTCCACCGATGCGTCCGAATTCACGCCAGAAGGACATGAACACGTCCATACCCGGTTGATTGCCGCCACCATTGATGTTGAAGGTGGCGCTGCTTTGATTGTTGGTGACGCCGGCGAACCCGGGAAAGAGCGCGCCAAGAAGGGACAGCTGATTGCCGTCGCCACCGATCGGCATGTTCGGTGACATCTCCGCTGGACCGACTGGGGCGCTGGCCATGGGATCACCGCCTGCGGGACCATTGAAGCCAAACAGCTCCAGTGGACCGGACTGAATCGTTTCGGCACCCTGCGCTGTAGACCGACGGGCGTTGTTCGCAACACGTTCTTGCCCATCGCCACCCATCGCGATACGTCCCGAGGAAAGCGTTCCACCTGCGCCACGACCGAAAGCATTTGCCGGCCCACCACCGCCAAGACCGGGCGGGGTAATCACATCAGCACCACCACCGGTACCGGCGGACGCCGCACTCCAGGGCATGCTCGGCGGGTAGGAGCTTCCGTTCGTGGCCGACAGTGGATTCACGCCAGGCATACCAACACCTGGATTCGGCACCGCGGTGCCGCCACGGTCAGATCCCAGCGAAGGCAACCCACCACCGATACCCGCGGGTGGCGTCGGCAACGAAAGACTGGGGACAGCGCCGCCAGGGTCGCCCGCAGGCAGTCCGCCGGACAAGCCCCTGACTCTATTGAACGCATCCCCCAATCCCGACAAGCCCGCATCGAGCCCGGGACCGGCCGACGTCGACGGCGTCGGCGGAGCTTGGAGCATGGGTCCGCCGCCCGAGGAACCGCCCGCGAGTGATCCAGGATCAGCGATCGGAGGCGGTGGGAAGCCCACAGCTGCCGTCGACGGCATATCCGGCAAGCCATCCCTACCGGCATCGGCAACGCGCTGCGATCCCGACGCCGAAGGCGAACTCCGGGGCACGACAGTCACATTGCCTGGCACACCCGCCGCGCCGATTCTGGACAAGCCATCGGCGAGGGCGGTCAATCCCGAGAGTGCCCCCGGTGCAGGCGATGCATCTGACACGCCCGAAATCCCCACCGGGGCACTTAGATCCGGCGAAGCCCCATGCCCCACGGCATCCGACGTTGGAATCGCACCAATCGACCGCGTCACATCGGGTACAGATGCCGCGGACGACCCACCCGGTCTCCAACCAGAATCACGCATCTGGCCGGCAGCATTGCCAAGCGCACCCACGACGCCCACCACACCGCCGACGGCCGCCGCCAAACCGCCGGCAGCCGTTGATGCCGCAGTGATGGCCTCGGCTAACGGCAGCATCCCACCGCCACCGCCACTGCCAGGCACGTCGCCTAGAGCTGAGCCCGCGTGCAGATCGGCGCCGATGTTCGGCGAACGATCGCGGTTGAGCTCATTGTCCAGAGACCGAATGTCGGACAACACCTTACGGGTATCGGCACGCAGACCGACCTCGCCGATGCTGCCCAGCTCACGGTCAATCTCGCGAGCCCATCGTCGCCCAGCCGCACGAGCATCTGCGTCCAGCGCCGCAAACGACTGCCGGAATAGTTCCGCAAGACGTGCCACGTCTTGGCGTGCCCCGTCCTCGGTCGGTCCTACCGGTGTCTCAGGCATCACACCTCCTCGCCGATACGTTGTAGGTAGTCGTTCACTGTCATGCCGTCAGGCTCACGGACAACGGACCGGTATTCGACACCGGGCCGCGGCGTGGGCTGTGGGCGGAACTCTTGCAGTTCAGGCGGTTTGAGCGCATCTACCGTCTGCATCCAGACTTGCTGACGGACGGCATCTAGCACCTGAGCCAAGAGGTGGTCGCTGACTGTCCACCCCTCATGGAGCTTGTGGTAGACCGCAGTTCCAGGAGGGGAGTAGACAACGAAATGGACGAATTGACTAAGCGCAAGGCGGGTTCCGAGGTCTGTGAAGGAGTACCCGGCCTGGAGAAGGTCGCGCTCCACCGCACCCAGATAGTTATCTAGGATGTGCTGGAGCGCTTGAATTCCCCCAGTGTCATATTCGCGTCGTCAAGCCAAGCGGTAAAGAACGCCAACACTTTGACGTCGTCCCACTGATTGAGGACCGCGTACGCCTCGGCCGTCAGTACCTTTTCCAGCCTGGCCCAGCAGAGTTCGGCCGGTTCATGTCGCGACCGCAACTGGATCTGGAACGGCAACCGGATGTCATTCACGTGCGGAACACCCACAGTCTGGCCATCACCGTCCGTGTAGACAAAGACGCCGGGAAAATCCGGGTACACTGCGGCCCAGTCAAAACCTGGTTCCCCCACCTTCGGGGGAACCTGGTCCTGACTCCTCGTTTCAATCACGACGCGAGAACGCCGTTATCGGTCACGGTGTACGAGAACTTGCCGTTCGTATCAGGGAACATCTTGACTTCGCAGTCGTGGGCGAGCACATCCTTGTGCGACCACTTCTGCTCAGCGCGCTTGATGATCCGGCCCAGCGGGAAGAACTTCTGAATCCGTTTACCACCGGGGCTGAACGTGTCAAGAATCCAGCCATGGTTGTCCAGAACATCGGACGTCTGCATGATCGACAGACGTTGCCCGTGAGTCGCGGAGGCAACCGTCACGGCGACGTTGTCTGCACCGTAAGCCACCTTGGCCACTTCCGGATTCAGGAACTCGTACAGCTTGAACTTCAGGCTGATCGAGTACGTCTCCTGAGGTTCGGCGACCTGATCGGAGCCCCACGCGTAGATCGACTTGGTGGGCCGGTCTTCTGTCTCAGACAGACCATCGTCGGCGACGAAACCCAGCCGGGTCGCGGTGGCCGGAATGGCGAAGTCCGCCGTCGCGTCCGGCGCCTCCGTGTTCAGCGGCACGGTGTAGATGCCGCCGATGATGCGCAGACTCTTCGGCGAGGGCAGGACGATGTTCTTTGTATCGCCTGCGATTGCGGTTGGAGCGGTCATGAAGGATTCCTTTCCGTAGAGAAGGCCCGCGGTCGCAGACCCCTGAACGTCTTGTGGTTCAACCGATACTGCAAGGCACCGTCACCCAGGTGGTAATCAAGTAGCGCCCGATATCCGGCACATCCGGGTCGTCCTGACGGGTCGGCCCGCTGACATGCTCGGTCCATTGCACCCCGGGCTCGGAGGCCGGCATGGCCTGCAACAAGCCCTTGATGAGGATCGAAACCTGTTCGGCACGTTCCTCATCGGGGTCGAAATATGCGATCTCGACAAGCGCGTTATCGGAGAAGTCATGATCGCTACTGCTGTTGATCAGCGCGACGGTAGCGAATCGCGGTGGCAGTGGGTCGGGTACCCCGTGAGAGAACGGGACCGTGTGCGCGCGCTGCGCGAGCTGGGCCGTGAGATACGGCATCACGAGCTGTGTGGCACTCGCGGGGATGAGGGCATCGGCCATTCGGTATCTACCTCGATCTCAAAGGAACGTTTCGTGCGGGTGGGGTTAGTTGCTCGACGTTTTCGGGGGGAGTTTGGTCATGGTGGTCAGATCCAGAGTGGCTGTGGCCGTGGGTGCTTCGAATGCAAACGGTGCGATGTAGCCTTCGGACTTGTTCAGCACCACCTTG
>DATFCF010000657.1:0-6462 GCA_035253445.1 Mycobacterium sp. | reverse complement strand
CCTGGGAGTTTTGCTGTGACTGATTGGTCCGGCGGAGGCCGCGGCTACGGCGGCCCCAACCCCATCGGCGGTCCGAATCCCGGCGGAGGACCCGCCCCGGGAGGCGGTTGGGGCGCCCCGCCACCGGGCCCGCAGCAGCAGTGGCCCTCCGGACCACCGCAGCAGCAATGGCCGTCGGGCGCGCCGCAACAACTGCCGCCCGGCTGGGACACGTCCGGGCAACAGGGCTGGCAGCAGCCTGTTGGCCAGCAGTTCGGTGAGTACCCACCGCTAGGTGGTGGTCCTCCCCGCAATCGCAAGGCACTCTTCATCACGATCGGTGCCGGCGTGGCCGTGGTCTTGGTGGTCGTCATCGTCGCCGCCATAGCGCTGGTCGGCCGCAGCGGCGGTGGCGGCGGCGCGTCGAATGCGGGTGAGGCAGTGCAGAGCTACCTGGAAGCGCTCGCCAAGGGTGATGCGGAGGCCGCGTTGACTTTTGGTGCCGACCAACCCGCGTCCAAGGAGTTCTTGAGCGACGAAATCCTCAAGCAACAGATCGAGCAGATGCCGATCTCCAATATCCGCATCCTCGGAGATGATTCCGATGGCGGGATCGGCTTCGGCCAGGTCCACGTGACGGCGAATTTTGGTGATCAAACCTCGGACACCACCTTCTTGATGAAGAAGAACGGCAACCAATGGAGGATCGACTCCGCTGCCGTGCGGCTGGACTTTTCGGCGCAGAGCAATAAGGCATTGGAGACCGTCACAGCTTTCGGCAAGCCCGTGGGCAAGTCGGTGACCTACCTGTTCCCCGGCTTCGTAAAGTGGGGGTCGAACAACAAGAACCTTGCCGTTGAAGGCAAGCCGGTTCTGTTGGATGCATTGACGGGGTATGCGGGTGGAAACGTGCCCGAGGTTTCCTTGAGTGACGCGGGCCGCGCCGGAATCGTCGCAAATGTCAAGGCCCTGTTGGACGAATGCGAGCGCTCGCGATCGCTCGAACCAGCGGGTTGCCCCCAGAGTGCCTACGAGTACGGCGCCGTAGATGGCACGGTGGAGTGGCAAGCTCCCGACGCAAACGATGTCGAGGTCAGCTTCTCGCCGTACAACATGCGGGCCAGCGTATCCATGAGGGGTGACTTCAGCTATTCCGTTCAAGGACGGGACGGCGCGAGAGTCACTGGCACAACGCCAACTTCGCTCTTCGGTGAGGCCGACCTGAATCAAAGTCCGCCCACCATCAAGTGGAACTGACAAGACGCAGCGCTGCGTTCGCATCGAGTCCTACGGCACACGAGAGCGAGTAAATGACTACTGCCCGCGTTCAGCCCAGTGTTGCCGACATGGAGCACGCCCACCAAGTGGTCAACGCGATCTCACAAGTCTTCTCCAGCAAGATTGTGGGCCAGGACAACCTGCGCGAATCCTTGTTGATCGGTCTGCTCACCGGTGGGCACATTCTGCTGGAAAGTGTTCCGGGACTGGCGAAGACGACGGCAGCGCGCGTCGTCGCCGACGCGATATCCGGTGGATTCCAACGCATCCAGTGCACACCGGACCTGCTGCCAAGCGACATCATCGGCACCCAGATATTCGATTCGTCGACGAGTTCGTTCACCACTGCGCTGGGTCCGGTGCACACCAACATCGTGCTGCTCGATGAGATCAACCGGTCCAGTGCCAAGACGCAGAGCGCCATGCTCGAGGCCATGGAGGAGCGCCAGACCACCATCGCGGGCAGGCTATATCCGATTCCCGATCCCTTCGTCGTCATCGCCACCCAGAACCCGATTGACCAGGAAGGCACGTATCCGCTCTCCGAGGCACAGACCGACAGATTCATGCTCAAGGAGGTGCTCGGCTACCCGTCGCCCGACGAGGAGGCCGAAGTGATGTTCCGCATCGACGCCGGCGTCTACGCCCGCGACGGAAAGCCGAGGCCCGTAGTCGGGCTCGACGAGATGCGGCACCTGCAGCGGTTGGTGCGCAACGTCTATCTCGACCCGGTTCTGGTGCGCTACGCGAGCCAACTTGTGCACGTCACCCGCAACCCGCAGCAGTTCCTGCCTGCGCAGCTAGCCAAGCTCGTGCAGTACGGCGCCAGCCCACGGGCCACCATCGCGTTCTGCAGTGCATCGCGTGCCCTTGCGGTACTGCATGGCCGAAACCACGTGATACCCGACGATGTCCACAAGTTGGCGTATCGCGTGCTGCGGCACCGGCTGATCCTCGGATTCGAGGCGGTTCGCGTCAACGTGACGCCAGAGATGGTGATTGATGCTGTCCTGCAGGCGGTTCGGGTGCCCTGACCGGTATGGGCAAATTTCTCAATCGAACCCGGCTGCACTTCGGCACCGACACCCGCGGCATGCTCGAGGGCGGACGATATGCGTTGCTGCACACCAGGACCCTGGAACTCGACGACCTACGACCCTATGTCGCCGGCGACGACGTCCGCGATATCGACTGGAAAGCTTCCGCACGCGCCGGATCGGTGCTGATCAAACGGTTCGTCACCGAGCGCCACCACAAGATCCTCCTGGTCGCCGACGCTGGACGGAACATGTCCGCGCTCACGCCGGTCGGCGAGGTCAAACGTGAGGTCGCCACCAACCTGATGGGAGCCGTCGGCCTCATCGCGATGAGGCGCAGCGACGAAATCGGCATGGTGTACGGCGACTCCCGCGGCTCGGCGACCGTGCGGAACCGCCGCGGTGAGACACACATCGAGAGCATGCTCGAGCACTACTACGGCCACAGCCTTGGCGATGTCGGTGCCACCGACATCGTCAGTCAACTCGAGTTTGTCGCCCATGCACACCGCCGCCGGCTGCTGCTCATCGTGGTCTCCGACGAGCCCGAAGTCACTGCGCGCCTCGATGACATGCTCAAACAGCTTGTCGGACAACATGAGCTGATATGGCTGATGATCACTGACATGCCGGCAGTTGGCGCCGACGAGGGCGAGCACGACGGATTCGATGTGGCCACAGGGCGATTCGTGCTCAACGGGGCAACGCTGGGGCCGAGGGTCGTTGCGGCGTACCGGGCGGCCCAGCATAAGCGCGTCGCCCAGCTCGACGCATTTCTCACGTCACATGGAGTTGCGTTCGCGCGGATTTCGAGCAGTAACGAGATTCGGACAGCGATTGTCGAGATGAGCGAGGCGTACAGCGATGCCAGCCGATGACTTGCTCCGGTTCATCGGTGGGCCGCTACCGTTCTCGTCATGGTGGCTGTGGGCTGGCCTGATCCTCTTTGCCGCCGCGGTCGTTTGGTGTGTGGGTGTGGTCGTATGGACCATGTCGCCGGCCCGGCTGCGGACGCTGCCGATCGTCGGTGTCGTGCATCGTCGGCTGGTGCGGCGCCGCTTCGCTCACTCCATCCGCAAAACCATCCATCACTATCGGTCGGGTGGATTGTCCGCACCGCAGGCCGGCGCGGGTGTAAGCCGTACCCTGCGCAGCTTCTTGTATGTGGCCACCGGCGTGCGAGCGCAGTATCTGCACGCCGGTGAGATCGCCGTTGGCGAACTCGCCCGCGCCGCGCCGCTTCTGCACGCGCTCAACGATATTCAATTCAACCGGTCGACCAGGGCCGACGTCGGCGTCCTTGGCCGGTCAGCGGAGGAGCTGATCCGGTCGTGGAAATGAGATGGTGGCCGGTGATCATCGCCGGAGTCATTTGCCTGGCAGTGTGTGTCGCCGCCGCGGCGCTGCTGCCGATGGCGAAGGTGCGCCGCGTGCTGCGACCGCTGGCCCACGTCGACCGACTGACCAGATTGCCCGAGTACGCCAGGGTGTACCGGATCTACTTCCTGTCGATGATCATCACCGGCGTCTTGCTGCTGTCCACCTTCGCTGCCGCCTTGGTGACCAGTGCACGTCCGATTGGCTTGTCCTCAACGACAAAGGAATTCGACGCACAGCATCCTGAGGACATCATGTTGTGTGTTGGCGAGCCGGTAACGGACCCCACGACGGCCAACTTTCTCAATTACTACGCCCAGCAGTCGAAGTCCTACGATGAGCAACGAATCGGGCTGACATCGGCGAGCCTTCGAGTCGTACCGCTGACCCGTGATCATCGGTTTGCCGCCGAACGGTTCGAGTACTTCGCGAAACTGGCGCGTATTCAACAGGATCTGGATACCAACCAACCGACGTCCGATGCTGACCGGGCACAACTGCAGGCAGGGATCGAAAAGTTCTCCCAGTCCATCACATATGTGGACTACGCACGCAGCGTGGAGGACATTCTCGCCCTGTGCATGACCGGCTTCCCCTCGTTCGAAGGCAAGAGCACGCACCGCAGATCACTCGTCTACATCGGCTACAGCGCGCTGCGGGCGACCGACGAGGCGCGCGCCCCGTTGTACACCGAACAGGCGGTGAAGAACATGGCCGTGTCAGCGGGCGTACAGATCAACGCCATCTCGCGTTCCGACGTGGCCGAGAGTTCACCGCAGGCCAACGAAACACTGCGGTCCATCGCCGAGTCCACCGGTGGAACGTTCTCGCTCTACAACCCTGCCGGTACGGCACAAGCCGATTCGGGCGCCGACGCCCCGCTGACCCGGATCCTGGACACCATTCGTGACAACCCACCCGACGCCGTACTGCCCGGCGGCAAGGTGGTGTCCAGCCGGACATGGGACTCGCCTGCGCTCCCGCTGACCGTCGGGGTGGCCATTGCGACTCTTCTGTGTTTGTCATTGGCGGTGCTGCGCCGATGACCTTCGATCCCGTGCTCGCGCCGGCGCTTCTTGTCGGTATCGCCGTCGTGTTGATCGCGGTCCGCATGGTGGCGCTGTATCGCGTGCTGGTCCGCACGGGCACCGGTCAATACCGCAGGGTCGTGCTGCGCTGGTGCGGTCTGACGCTCGCCGTGCTGCTGTTGGTGTTCGGCGCCGCGCGGCCCGGCTTCGACCTCGATGACAACGATTCCGCCGACCAGCCGCAGGCGGCCTCGGCAGTAGATCCCAACCTCAATGTGTTTTTCCTCGTGGACCGTTCGGTGAATTCCCGCGTTGAAGATTTCGGCGATCGGGAGTCCCGTATGAGCGGCATCCGTTCCGACATCGAGGCGCTCATCAATGAGTATCCGCGGGCCCGGTTCAGTCTCATCTCGTTTGCCACCAAAGCGTCCATGGACTGGCCGCTTTCCGACGACGCCTGGAGCCTGGAGTCGACCGTGCATGGGCTCGGGCCGTACACGCTCGTCGCGCCCGACGCGATGTACCAAGCGGATTCGACCGCAGCGCGAGATCTCCTTCGGACGCAGCTGGAAGAGGCGGCCAGGCACTTTCCCAACTCCAAGAGCCTGGTGTTCTATTTCGGGCAGGGAGCGGCGGGATCTCGCGTGACGTCGGCGCCGTTCGACCCGCCGGAGGGTGCCATCACCGGTGGCGCTGTGCTGGGTTACGGCACAGCCGCCGGTGCGCCGATCCCGCAAGGCTGGGTGAACGGCACGAAGGTCTATCAGAGCGATCCGACCACGGGAGCGCCACTGAACTCAGCGCTCGATGACGCAAAGCTCGAGGAGATCGCCGAAGAACTGGATGTTCCCTATTTCCACCGGGAAAGCGGCCAGCCGATCACCGCCGTGTTGCCCGCGGTGGATCTGACCGCGACGCCGCAAGACGATTCCAACGCCTTGATCGCCTCCCAGCTGGTCGAACGCAGAGAGCTGTATTGGCTGTTCACAATGGTGGCCGCGGTTTTGGTGCTCGTCGAGATCGTATTGACCATCCGGGAATTCCGTAGGAACCGGATGTCGCGGCGGGATGCCTCGACATGATGTTGCGTAGGGCGCCTGCGATGGCCGCACGCCAAGCGGTTCAGCGGATACTGATCGGGTTTCGCTCGGACCCCTCACGACTTCGGTTGCGCCGCAGGCTGTTGTTGTTCTCCGCGCCGGTGATTGCACTCGTTCTGGTGGCCGCGGTCAAAATGATCAGTGTGGTGGTGGTCGGTGGATCGGCCGCCTCGGATTTCGACCGCCACGACATCGACGCACTTGGTGACGACGTCTCGATCCTGCGGACACTCGACGTCATCGACCCAGCGAAGACGTCGTTCGCCGATGCCGACCTGAAGGTCCTCGAGGGACGGCTTGAGGACGCGGTCGCCGGGTTCTTGGATTCATTGTCGCGAACCGACCACGCGCAGTCCTGCCCGGCCCGAGTCAACTTGGAGCTCGTACAGGAAACGTTGGGGGACTTGGCTACCCGCGGCGGCGACAAGCAAGTCGCCGAGAAGTGGTACACGAGCGCCATCTCAGTGGTCACCGAAGCTCCCGCGCAGTGCTTCGCGGGCAACGACGACCCGAATCCGGACCGTCGCTCCATCCGCGCCGAGGCGCTGCCGAGGCTGGAGCAGAAGCTGCGGAACCTTCACAGACCGCCGGCGCCGAAGCCTCCGCCGCCGACCGCCATCCCGCCTCAGCCTCTGCCGACCTCGTTGACCCCGATGACGTCGG
>DATFCF010000656.1:0-2263 GCA_035253445.1 Mycobacterium sp. | reverse complement strand
GCTACGACTCACCGGCACAGGGACTTTCACGAACCCTGACCCGCGACGTCACACTGCACGACACGACCATGCGTCAAGGTGAGAAGGTGCTGCTGCTGTTCGGGTCGGCCAACCGCGACGAGCGCGCCTTCCCCGATCCTGACGTGTTCGACATCGAGCGCACCAGTGAGCACCAGGTCGCCTTCGGTCGCGGCATCCACTTCTGTCTGGGCGCGGCACTGGCGCGGATGGAGGCCCGCATCGCTCTGGATGCTCTGTTGGACAAGGTGCCCGACTGGGAGGTCGATCTTGAATCGGCGCGGCGGCTGCGGTCCGGACCGATCCGCGGCTACACATCGCTGCCCATCACTTGGACCACACCGGTCTAGCCCGTGCCCCTCCTCGACGACGCGTCGTGTGCATCACCGCGCGGCCAGGTTCTTCATCGCCGTCGATATCGAGCACTCCGCCGCGCACGGCGACCTCGGCGCATTCGGCGACATGCTCAAACGATTCGCGGGCTCGAACGGTGATCGACCCATGACCGGACAGGAGAAAGGGGCATGGTGGTGGCAGTGACATTCGCGCACTTCGATGAGCAGATCGCCGACCAGCTGCTCAGATCGCCGAACACAGCAGGTGGACTGTCGAGGTTTCTGAGCTTTCGGCACACCGAACTCGCCGCCGGTCGGCTGGTGGCAGAGATGGAAACCCGTGCCGAACTGCTCACACCCTTCGGCACCCTGCACGGCGGATGTCTATCGGCGATGGTCGACCACTGTCTCGGAGTCGTGTTCTACCCCGTCATTCCGGCCGGATCATGGGTCGCCACCACCGAATTCAAGCTAAACCTGCTGCGACCCGTGTCCACCGGTGTGTGTGTCGCCGTCACCGACATCGTGTCGCTGGGCAAGCGCAGTGGAGTGGCGCGCATCGACATTAGCAACGGCGACAAAGCCGTCTGCGTAGCCCAGGGCACGGTCACGATCGTGAACGCCGCGGGCAACGCACTATGAAGGCGCTTGCTGCCGGGCCCACGCTTCGGGCGGACGACGATCTCGCCAGGAAGGTGTCATGACCTCCGCCGTGCAGCATCGGGTCCGAACCCAGGACGGGATCGCCCTGGCTGCGGACTGCTACGGCCACGATGACGCCCGTCCCGTCGTGCTGCTCCTGCACGGCGGCGGCCAGAACCGGCACGCGTGGAGCACTTCAGCGCGTCGCCTCCACGCATGCGGATACACAGTCGTCGCCTACGACACCCGCGGTCACGGCGACAGCGACTGGGACCCAGCCGGCAGGTACGACATCGAGCGACTCGCGACCGATCTTCTCGCCGTGCGCGAGCACTTCAGCGCCTATACCGCCCCTGCGGTCGTAGGTGCATCCCTTGGGGGCATGACCGTGCTCGGCACGCATCTGTTGACATCCGGGGCGTCGTGGGCGGCGGTCGTCCTGGTCGACGTCACCCCGCGACTTGAATTCCAGGGCGCCCGTCGCGTGGTGACGTTCATGGCCGCACATCCCGATGGCTTTAGCACCCTCTCTGACGCCGCAGAGGTGATCGCCGCGTACAACCCCCATCGCTCGCGCCCGGCCAACGTCGACGGCCTGCGCAAGGTGCTACGGCAGCGTCACGACGGCCGCTGGATCTGGCGGTGGGACCCGGCATTCATTCACTCCAACTTCGACTTTCTCCGCGACGAATCGACCACGGGAACGGAGCAATTCGACGCAATCAGCCACCTGCTGATCGACGGAGCCCGACGGGTCAATGCCCCAACACTTCTCGTAAGGGGCCTCTTGTCCGACGTGGTCTCCCAAGCCACCGTCGACGAGTTCAAGCAACTGGTTCCCCACGCCGAGACCGTCGACGTATCCGGCACCGGACACATGATCGCCGGCGACGACAACGACGCCTTCGGCTGCGCCGTCACCGAGTTCCTCGGCCGGAACCTCCTGTAGGTCGCGACGTTGGTCGAGCACCATCGATCGGCCAGTAGTCAGAACCGATCTTGACTTCACAGCGCGCGAAGCGGAGCCCATGAAGTGTTCTTCGGTTAAGGCCGACTTTGAACTGTGCCGGGCTCTGGTCGAGCTAGACGCCACTACGCACTTGCTGGCCACCATCGGCGTCGAAGAGTTCCTTGGTCCAGCGTTCGAGGATTTCTGCGCTGTCCCAGTCGTCGGGATGAAATCCGGCGCGGGTGTAGGAGCGAAAGCGCGCAATTGCTGCTGGGCTGAATAGCGGGTTATGACGGAAGGCTCGAAGGCTGCGCAGCAA
>DATFCF010000655.1:0-8570 GCA_035253445.1 Mycobacterium sp. | reverse complement strand
CTAGGCTGCCGATGCCAACGGTGTGGGTGCACACCCAATGATGTTGAGCGAGAGGGGCTTATGACCGTCCGGCTGGTGACCAATGGCTCCAGTCCCATTGCGTGCCCAGCCCTAGCGTCGTACCCGTATCGGTCAGAACGTTTGACGGAAGGAGTCAGTGGAATGGCTTACTCCACAACACATCGCGGCATTGTCGTCGGTGTCGATGGTTCGCCCTCGTCGAAAGTCGCCGTGGATTGGGCGGCCCGCGAGGCGGCGATGCGCAACGTCTCCCTGACACTGGTCCACGTCATTCCGGCGGCGAGGATGTGGCCCGAGATACCCACGCCCCCAGAGGTCGAACGGTATTTCGATGAGCAGGGCCAAGGCTTTCTGAAAGAGGGCCGCAGGCTCGCGGAGGAGGCAATGAGCGGCTCCGATGCCATAGGGGTGGACACCAACCTGCTCAAGGGTGCTGTCCTTCCGTCGCTTGTCGACCTCTCCAAGGAGGCCGAGATGGTCGTGGTCGGTTGCCGCGGGCTTGGTGCGATTGGCCGACGACTGTTGGGGTCGATCAGCTGGGGGCTGGTACACCATGCACATTGCCCGGTCGCGGTCATTCACGACGAGGATCCGTTGATGCCTTACCCCATCGCGCAGGCGCCCGTCGTGGTCGGGATCGATGGTTCACCGGCCTCCGAGTCGGCCACGGCGATCGCCTTCGATGAGGCGTCCCGCCGCGGCGTCGAACTCATCGCCGTCCATGCTTGGAGCGACGTTACGGTTTACGAGTTTCCCGACGTCGCCTGGTTGACGAAGATGAAGGAACAGGCCGAAGAGACGCTGGCGCAGCGGCTGGCTGGATGGCAAGAGCGTTATCCCGACGTGGCGGTGCGACGTGTCGTGGTGCGTGACCGCCCGTCCCATGAGCTGGTCGAGCAGTCGGAATCTGCGCAGTTAGTCGTGGTGGGTAGCCATGGCCGCGGCGGCTTTGCCGGGATGTTGCTCGGCTCAGTCAGCGCCGCCGTCGCCGAATCTGCTCGGATGCCCGTGATTGTCGCGCGATCGTCCTGAGCCCGGCCGGCTCACTCCTCGTCCTGGCGGTGCGATCGGTCCAGTTTGGAGACGAAAACCGCAGCCTGGGTGCGGCGCTCCATGCCCAGCTTGGCCAACAGGCGGGAGACGTAGTTCTTCACCGTCTTCTCGGCGAGGAACATCCTGGCGGCGATCTGCTTGTTGGTGAGGCCTTCGCCGAGCAAGTCGAGCAGCACGCGTTCCTGGTCGCTGAGCCCCGACAGCGGATCGGAACGTTCGACGGTTCCGCGAAGCTTGGCCATCAGTGCCGCTGCGGCCCTGTTGTCGAGCAGGGAGCGACCGGCGCCCACGTCCTTGATGGCCTGGGCCAGCTCCATACCTTTGATGTCTTTGACGACATACCCGCTGGCGCCGGCCAGTATCGCGTCAAGCATCGCCTCGTCGGACGTGAACGACGTCAGCATGAGGCAACGTAGATCGGGCAGCCTGGACAGCAGGTCGCGGCACAGTTCGATGCCGTTGCCGTCGGGCAGCCGGACATCGAGGACGGCAACATCGGGCTGCAGTGCGGGTATCCGCGCCAGCGCCTGTGCCACCGAACCGGCCTCGCCGACGACCTCGAGTTCGGGATCGGCACCGAGGAGGTCGATCAGCCCCCGCCGGACGACCTCGTGATCATCGACAAGAAATACTTTGACCATGTGGGGCCCTCCGAGCTGGTGTCGCGACGCTTGAATTCGCGTTGTCTAAGGCAAACGATAGGGAGTCGTCGTCGGGAATTCTCACAGTACGTTGCGCGATTCGCAGATAAGTACGGAGCAATTGGTGTCGTGGAGCGCGGCGTGCCCAAGAGGGCCAATAAGGTCGCTGACCCCCCGCGCCCGTTCGCGGCCCACCACGACCAGTTGGATCGATGCTGCGTTCTTGGCGAGGTAGGTCAGCGTGTTGCCGTGGACGACCACCGGCCGGATGTCGAGCGCCGGGTAGCGCCGTTTCCACACGCCGAGCCGGCGGTCGAGTTCGGCCTTCGCCAACCGGTTGCCGTCCCCAACGGCATGGGAGTCGTGAATATCGGTGAACCGCGATTGCCAACAGCTCAGGACGTGCAGCGGTGCGTCGCGAAGCCGCGCTTCGTCGAGGCCGCGCTGCAGCACGCTGTTGCTGGCGCAGGTCCCGTCGACTTCGGCCACTATCCAGGCGGGTTCGTGCCGTTGCGGGTCATCACTGCGGATGACAGCGACGGGGCAGTGGGCTGAGGCCGAAACCGCGGCGGCGGTAGAGCCGACTCGAGCCTGAGTTGCGTGTTTGAGTCCTATCGAGCCGAGACAGACCATGACCGCCGATCGTGATGCCTCCAGCAGTGCGCGTGTCGGGGTGCGGCCTTGCAGGATCTCGACTTCGATCTTGACCGGCTTCTCCGTCGACTCGATTGCGGTGTACGCGTACCGAAGCGCTATCTCGGCGGTGGCGAGCTCATGCGCCGCGATGTGCGCGTCTGGACGCGCGCCATCGGATGGCCCGATCGCGTAGACCAGCCGTAGGGGGATGTCGCGGCTGACGGCCTCGTCGACGGCCCACAGCGCGGCGCCGAGCGCTGCTGGTGAACCGTCTACACCGACGACCACGCAGGGCGGCGACGAGTCGGGGTGCTTCACGTCCGTCTCAGCTCAATCGTCCTCGGCGAGGCTCGCGCCTGCGCGGAGCTCAAACACGTCGTGGAATGGCCGCCGGGGCGTTGGCGGTGGGGTGTCTTCGATGGCCGGCGCCAGGCCGACCCGGATCAGGACCTGGGGAGTGGTGTCCCGACCGATCAGGTCGTTGACGACCGTGCGACTCGCCGGTAGCTCGGTGATATGGGTGAGTGTGCACGTGGCCAGACCGGCCATGGTGGCGTCGAGTAGTAAAGCAGAGACCGCCTCACCGCAGCGCAGCACACTGTAATGCGAATCGTCGTACGTCGACAGCACCAGGATCTTCGAGCGGTCTTCGTCGACTTCCGCGCGCCGCTCGCGGTGATGGGTCACTGGAAAGATGCGCCCGACGTCAACTCGGTCGCTTTCGGCTGCTGACACCAGGGAGCTGTGAGGGATGCCGTCGACAAGTTCGAAAGCTCCTGTCCACCAATCGAGTTCGGCATGATACGACGAGTCGTACATACGCAACGCTTCGGTGAGTTGTGATGACTGCGCAAGCTGCGGGCGGACATGGTCGGCGATCACATCGAGGCGCACCGCATCGGAATCGACGACGTCGCGCAACTCCGCCTCCAACGACTCCCAGTTGGGGGGAGCAGCGAACGGCAGCCGATCGGTGCGCCGCACCAGAATGGCGTTCGCTCGCCGGCGGTGACGGTCGTTGACCAAGTCCATCGGGCTGAAGTCGATGGATGCCAGGTGTAGCAGGTTGCTCGGGTTGGGAAACCGGTTCACGGTCGCTGTCCACCCCGCTGCCGCCAGTGCCACCCGGAGGTGGTCAAGTACCACGCCGCAGCTGATCAGCGCCTCTCGGCCCGCTCGGTCGGTACCGCGAACTACCCGGTCCGGATCGACGAAGAGCTGGAGGCGGTCGCCCTCGAGGACCCAACGCCACGGCTGGCTGTTATGCAACGACGGCGCCCGGCAAGCCACCATTACAGCCTCTTCGATGAGTGCGGTGTTCACCATGGTGTTTGGCACGGTCAACCTCAACTTTCCCTGGTGTCAACCACTCTTCGCCGCATCAGTGGGCTAAGCCAGGGTCATTGGTCCCACCAACTTGGGACCTTGCGCCCGGCACAAGGGCCGGACGACCGCTGCGCCGGGCCGCCATGCGTCGGGACGATCTATGTCATGACCGCAACAGTGGCTACGACGAACGCCGTCCCCGTCCTTCCCGGAGACCTGGGTGCCGATGTGCGCGAAACCCACACGGGTGTCGTGGTTCTGCTCGGAGATAAGGCCTACAAGACCAAGAAGTCGGTGGTCACCGACTTCCTTGACTTCAGCACACCGGAGCGCCGCGAGCGTGCCTGCGAGCACGAGGTCCGCTTGAACAGCCGGCTCGCCCCAGAAAGCTATCTTGGCTTGGCCCATTTCACTGATCCCAACGGTGGTCCGGCCGAGCCGGTGATCGTCATGCGCCGCTATCCGGACTCGCGCCGACTGGCCTCGCTGGTCATACACGATCAACCGGTCGAGGCTCACCTGGTATCCATCGCTGCGAAACTGGCACGGTTTCACGGCCATGCAGCCCGCGGCAGGTCGATCGACGCCTGCGCCACCGTGGACGCGATCACCGCGCGGTGGCAAGAGAACCTTGACGAACGGCAGCGCCATGCGGGCACTGTGGTGCAGCGCGAGTCCATCGAAGAGCTGGAGCGACTTGTCAGGCAGTACATCGCTGGCCGCTCAACGCTTTTCACGCAACGCATCGCCGAGGGCCGCATCGTCGACGGACATGCCGATCTGCTTGCCGATGACATCTTCTGCATGCCAGAAGGACCGGTGCTCCTCGACTGTCTGGAGTTCGACGATGAATTGCGCTACGTCGACGGCATCGACGACGCCGCGTTCTTGGCCATGGATCTGGAGTTCTTGGGCCGAAAGGATCTCGGCGATTACTTCCTGGGTGAATACAGCCGACTTGCAGGCGATGCCGCGCCGCGGTCGTTGAAGGATTTCTACATCGCCTACCGTGCTGTGGTCCGCGCCAAGGTCGACTGCGTACGCGTCTCGCAAGGCCATCCCGACGCTGTCTCAGATGCACGGCGCCACATCGACATCGCGCTCGAACACCTACGAGCGGGCACCGTCCGTCTCATCATGATCGGCGGTGGACCAGGAACGGGTAAGTCGACTCTGGCGCGCGCGTTGGCCAAACAGATTGGTGCGCAGGTGATCTCCACCGATGACGTGCGTAGGCAGCTGCAGCGAGCAGGCGCAGTCACGGGAACCGCCGGCGTTCTCGACGAAGGCCTCTATTCTGCGGAGAACGTCGCAGCCGTGTACAACGAGTTGTTGCGGTATACGCATGACTACCTGGTCGCCGGCCAGTCGGTGATCCTGGACGGCACCTGGCGCGACGCGCGCCAGCGTGATCGGGCTCGAAAGCTTGCTGACGATACCGCCGCCAGGACTGTCGAGTTCACGTGTTCGGTGCCGCTGGATGAGGCGGCGGCGAGGATTCAGAACAGGTCGTCGACGACCTCGGACGCAACGCCGCAGATTGCGGCGGCACTGGCGCAACAGCACGGGGGACCACATGCGGGTCATCCGATCAATACCCGTCAGCCGCTGGCGGATTCTGTCGCCGAAGCCGAGCAGATACTACTCTCCGAAAGGGCACAATGAACCACACCGCAGCATGCCTGCCGATTGTCGTCGGCATTGACGGCTCGAAACAGGCTATCCGGGCAGCGATTTGGGCGAGTGATGAGGCTGCCAACCGCGACACCCCGTTGCGGCTGCTCCACGTCGTCGACGGCAAATCCACCGACCTTGATCGCGATTATGCGAATGCCGAACATATCCTGCACAAGGCATGGGTAGCGGTCGAGAAAACGGGGAAACAGGTCCAGCTGGAGTCTGATATCCGGCAAGGTGATCCCCTCACCGAGCTCGTCGAAATCTCCCGCAAGGCGGAGATGATATGCGTGGGGGCGAAGGGCGCGATCACGTCAGGAAAACATGAGCCGGGAGCCACCGCTGCTGCCCTGGGGCAGAGCGCCTTTTGTCCGGTGGCCATCGTCAGGCGCAGGCACACCCATAAGCCGTTGCCTGCGGGCCTGTGGGTGATCGCCGCTCTGGACGAGTCCCTGGCGTCCCACGCCGTATTGCAGACCGCCTTGGACGAAGCTGTACTCCGGAAAGCCCCCGTCCTCGCGCTCACCCCGTGGGGAACCGGACCTCGCGACGGCAGTGAAGACGACAGTGATGTCGGGCTTCGAGCAAAGCTCCGCCGCTATCTCGATGACGCCGAAGACGACAATGCCGATGTCCAGGTGTGTGCATTGCCGAAGCCGGACACCATGTCCAACCTGCTGGAGCAAAGCGCGACCATCGACCAGTTGGTTATCGTCGGTCCAGACAACCCGGAGTTGGCGGCCGAGGTCGTCGGGCCGAAGGCGCGAACGATTCTTCGCGATACCAATTGTTCGCTGTTGATTCTGCGCGACCACCAATCACGGCTGAACGCGTCGTAATCAGTGGCCATGCTTGATGTTTCGTCGGCAGTAGGGTCGTTGGTCCCTCAGGAAAAGGGCCTTCGGCCAGCGAGTTCCGCGGTTGGCCTTCAGTAATCTTGCGGCCATGACCTACGTGATCAGCAGTGCGTGTGTGGACGTGATGCACAAGTCGTGTGTCAAGGTGTGCCCGGTGGATTGCATCTACGAAGGCGCGAGGGCTCTCTACATCAATCCCGACGAGTGCGTGGATTGCGGTGCCTGCAAGCTCGAGTGCGAGGTTGGGGCGATCTACTACGAAACCGATCTGCCCGACGACGAGCAACAGCATCTCGCCGACAACGCCGCGTTCTTCACGGAAGTACTGCCGGGCCGGGGCGCCCCTCTCGGAATGCCCGGCGGCGCCTGCGAACTAGGCCCAGTGGGCGCAGACACCAGGTTGGTCGCCGCCCTGCCACCGCGGCCGGCCGCGGCCCAGCGCGGCACCGCGACGACGTCGTAGGGTGGGACCCATGACCGCAGCCGGTGAACCGATCACCATCCTCTCGGAGAGCGAAAGCTGGAGTCTGCTGGCGAGTGTGACGCTGGGGCGTCTAGTCACGGGCGCCGATGGCCAGCCCGAGATCTTTCCGGTCAACTATGTCGTTCAGCGCCGTACTGTGCTGTTCCGCACCGCGGAGGGCACGAAACTGGTGAGCGCCGCGATCAACAATCAGGTGGTGTTCGAGGCCGACGACCACAACGTTGCCGAAGGCTGGAGCGTGATCGTCAAGGGAACAGCCCGCATGCTGCGCACTGACGAGGAGATCGCAGAAGCCGAGCGCGCGCAGCTGCTGCCGTGGACCGCGACGTTGAAGCAACACTATGTCCGCGTGAAGCCCGTATCAATCACCGGCCGCCGGTTCCGGTTCGGTTCCGAACCAGATCGCGAGTCCACGTTCGCGTGAACCATCCGGAGTAGGGCCCCTGGGCCCCGCGGTTTGGGACTTCCGCCCCTCGCAACGAGTTAACGCGTGGTGAACAGTGTGGTCATGGAGCAACTGTCGACACTTGACGCGGGATTCCTGGAAGCCGAGGACTCCGACCGTCACGTCAGTCTCGCGATTGGCGGGCTGGCCGTCATTGCCGGACCGATACCCGACTTCGACACGCTCATCGAGGGCCTGACCGAACGTGTGCTCTCTGTGCCACGGTTCAAGCAAGTGCTGCACACGCAGCCCCTTGATCTCGGCGCGCCGTATTGGGTGGACGACCCTAACCTCGACATGTCCCATCACGTGCGGCGCGCGGCACTGCCGCGTCCCGGCGATGACACGGCATTGTTCCGGTGGGTCGCCGAGATCATGGAGCGGCGCCTCGATCGCGACCGTCCGTTGTGGGAATGCTGGATCGTTGACGGGCTCGAGAACAACCGGTGGGCGATACTGATGAAAATCCACCACTGCATCGCCGACGGGATAGCGGCGACGCGCATGCTCGCCGCCCTCTGCGACGATGCCGAAGGCGGCACATTCGCGACGAAGATCCGTGCAGCCAAGGTGGAGCCGACGCGGGGCGGCCTGCGCCTGCCGGCGTTGTCGCTCAATCCCGTCGACTGGGTCACGGGGGCGTGGCGCACATCGATCGGTGTGACGACCGCCGCGGCGCAGGCCCTGCAGGGGGCGATCGAAATCGCAGGCGGCATAATGCGTTCCGCGGACTCTCCGTTAACCGGGCCGGTGACCGGCATGCGGCGCTACTGGGGTGCGCACGTTGCCCTGGAGGACGTGGCTCGGGTGTGCGATACGTTCGACGTAACCGTCAACGACGTTGCGCTGGCGGCAATCACCGATAGTTTCCGCACCATGCTGATTCGCCGCGGTGAGCAGCCGAAGCGCAATTCACTTCGGACGCTGGTGCCGGTGTCCATGCGGTCCAACGATGCCGCCGACAAGACGGACAATCGCGTCTCGGTCATGCTGCCGTATCTGCCTGTCGAGAAGGCCGACCCTGTGCAGCAGCTGCAAGCGGTACACCGGCGCATGACGAAGGCGAAGGCCAGCGGACAGCGGCAGGCGGGCAGCGTGTTCGTCTCCGCCGCGAGTGTGATCCCATTCCCGCTGACAGCGTGGACGGTTCGCGCGTTGACCCGGCTGCCACAACACGGTGTCGTCACCCTGGCAACGAATGTGCCGGGTCCACGGCGACGCCAGCGCATCATGGGCCGCGAGGTCATCCGGCTGATGCCGATTCCGCCGATCGCACTTCATCTCCGGATCGGCATCGCCATCCTGAGCTATGCCGACCATCTCAACTTCGGCATCACCGCCGACTATGACGCGGCCCCCGATGTCGATGAGCTCGCGAGTGGTATCGAGCGGGCGGTGGGGAACCTGGCGGCCATCAGCAAGGCCCCGAT
>DATFCF010000654.1:0-2272 GCA_035253445.1 Mycobacterium sp. | reverse complement strand
AATACCCGAATTTGCCCGGCTCCGCGAATGTGCCCGGCTCCGCGCGACAGTTCAGCGACTGAGGCGGCGTACTTCGCGGTGTCGCTCGTTTGTCGCGCGGAGGCGGGCAATAAGCCAGGCTTCGACGCCGGTGGCAGACGTGGCTCATGTGACTCGGGCGCGAAGTTCGCTTGCGTCAGATAGCTATTCAGTGGGCATCCTGGTGACATGAGCTACGTCGCGAGCGGTGGCGATTTCAACCGCGACACCAACTACATCACCACCCGCATCACCGCCGACGGCCGCGACGGCTATCCCGTCGAGCCCGACCGGTACCGGCTGATCGTCGCCAGGGCCTGCCCGTGGGCCAACCGCACGATCATCGTGCGCCGGCTGCTCGGGCTGGAAGACGTTCTGTCCATCGGCTTTTGCGGTCCCACACATGACGACGACAGCTGGACCTTCGACCTTGACCCTGGCGGCGTCGACCCTGTGCTGAAGATTCCCCGACTCAAGGACGCTTTCCTCAAGCGGTTCCCGGACTACGAGAAGGGCATCACCGTGCCCGCCATTGTCGACGTGCAGAAGGGTGAGGTCGTCACCAACGACTTCGCGCAGATCACGCTGGACTTCTCCACCGAGTGGGCCAAGTTCCACCGCGAGGGCGCGCCACAGTTGTATCCCGACGAACTGCGCAGCGAGATCGACGAGGTGGCCCAGCGGATCTACACCGAGGTCAACAACGGCGTCTACCGCTGCGGTTTCGCCGGATCGCAGGAGGCCTACGAGAAGGCCTACGACCGGTTATTCACCGCGCTCGACTGGCTCTCCGAACGCCTCGAGAGTCAGCGCTATCTCGTCGGCGACACCATCACCGAGACCGACGTCCGGCTGTTCACCACCCTGGCCCGCTTCGACCCCGTCTACCACGGCCACTTCAAATGCAACCGCCAGAAACTATCCGAGCTGCCGGTGCTGTGGGCCTACGGGCGTGACCTGTTCCAGACGCCGGGCTTCGGCGACACCGTCGACTTCGTCCAGATCAAGCAGCACTACTACATCGTGCACAAGGACATCAACCCGACGCAGATCGTGCCCACGGGTCCAGACCTATCCAGCTGGCTAACCCCGCACGGCCGGGAAGCCTTGGGCGGCAGACCCTTTGGCGACGGCACACCGCCCGGCCCGACGCCGGCAGGCGAGCGGGTGCCAGTCGGTCACGGCGCCGGCTGAGGCCAAACCGTCCGCACGGACCACTCCGCGTGCGGAACCGGAAACTCGTTGCCGGTCTCATCGCGGACCAGCGTCGGCAACTGCACCGCGATACCGGTGAGCTTGCCGCGCTGCGGGTCGACGGTGGGGATGGTGACCGCCAGCCTGCTGTCCGGCCGGAACTCCTCGACTACATCGGACCCCTCGTAGGCGCGCAACAGAACCCATGGTGCGCGCGCGATACTCGGCGGGACAGATAGCTGCACGGGGTGCCGTGCGTCGACCGCAAGTTCGCCCTGCGCGCCCGGCACCTCGCAGTCGGTGGGATTGAGCACTTCGCAGTACCGGTAAGGCCCCACTCGCGCTGTGTCCCCGTGCGAATATGCGCTGATTTCAGGGAGTTCGGGCACCTTGTGCAATCGCCAAACCAACACGCCGGTGCCGATCGACGCCACGACAACCACGACCGCAAGCGCGGCGAGAACCCGCTTCACTCCGGAGCCACCGCCGCGGGCCGTCCGCCCTCCTGCTCCGCCAACACCGGACGGTTGCCGCCGAGGCCGGGAATCAACGACTCGCCGCGGTAGCTCACCACCGTCTGCGCGAGCCCCAGGATCAGCACCGCGGAGATCGTCGTGAAGCCCACCCACAGATCGGTGTAGATGAGTACGCCCGTCGCGCCGCCGGCAACCCAGCCCAACTGCAGCAGCGATTCTGAACGGCCGAACGCCGACGCACGTGACTTCTCGGGAAGATCATCCTGCAGCGACGCGTCCAGCGATGCCTTCGCGATCGCGCTCGCCCCCGATGTGATCAGGGTCGCGACGGCGGCCACCAGCAGGTTGCCCGTTACCGCGGCGGCCAGCGCGGCGGCGGTGACCGCGATCGTGGCGCGCACCACCAGCTTCGCCGGATGGCCGAGCTTCAGCCGGGCGCTGGTGAAGTTGCCCGCGAAGTTGCCGATGGCCGCGGCGGCGCCGATCAGGCCGAGAATGCGAAGCTGCTCCCAGCCGCTGGCGTCGTGCGACTTGGCCACAAACGCGGGGTAGAGGAACAGGAAGCCCACCATCACCTTGATGGT
>DATFCF010000653.1:0-2181 GCA_035253445.1 Mycobacterium sp. | reverse complement strand
CTACGAGCTGACACGGGTGGCGAATTTTCTGACGCCCCTCGCGATGGACGGACCCGGCGTCGGCTGGTATATACACGACAGCAAGGGAGCCGAAGCTGGCTACACCGCTGAAAGTGCGACCAAACCTGACCTGACCCCGGTCCTCACCGAGCAGCACACCCGGCCGGTCAAGGTGGCTGGACGAGTCCTGCTGACTCACGAGCTGGTCAGGATGCGGGGAGATGTTCGCCAACAACCTGGTAGCCGAGCTCGCGAGGTCGATGTACAACGCGGAGTCGAATCTGTTGCTGAACGGCACCACAGGCGCCAACGGCTTCAATGGCATCAACCATGTCAGCGGCACCCTCACCAGAGCGGCCGACATCGGCACCACCGACGTTGACGCGCTCGACACGCTCTCAAGGCGTTGGGTCTGCTGCACGAACGGGTGACAGTTTCAGTTACGCGGCCTGACGGGCCGGTGTGGTCATGATTGCTTCGAATTCGACGGGGGTCAACCGGCCCAGACCGGTTTGCCGGCGTCGGCGGTGGTAGGTGCGTTCGATCCAGGTGACGATGGCGATGCGTAACTGCTCGCGGGTGTCCCATCGGCGGCGGTCCAAGACGTTCTTCTGCAGGAGGCTGAAGAAGGACTCCATGGCCGCGTTGTCACCGGCAGCCCCGACACGGCCCATCGATCCGATCATGTCGTGACGGCTCAGGGCCCGAACGAATTTTCGGCTGCGGAATTGTGACCCGCGGTCGCTGTGCACTACGCAGCCAGCGACCTCCCCACGGCGTGCCACCGCACTACTGAGCGCCTGGGTGGCCAGCCGTGACTTCATCCTCGAGTCGATGCAGTAGCCCACGATGCGGGTGGAGAACACGTCCTTGATCGCACACAGGTAGAGTTTGCCTTCGCCGGTGCGGTGTTCGGTAATGTCGGTAAGCCACAACTGATTTGGTGTATCAGCGGTGAAATCCCGGCCCACCAGATCATCGTGCACGGGCGGGCCGACCTTGCCGTTCCTGCCCCGTTTGCGCTTACCGAACGCGCTCCACCAGCCGTTGCTCGAGCAGATCCGCCAGGCGGTGCGCTCGGCCATCGGCTGCCCAGCATCGCCGGCCTCGGCGACCAGGAATCGGTAGCCGAACTCCGGGTCATCGCGGTGGGCGTCGAACAGGGCGTTGGCCCGATACGCCTCGAGGTACTCGGCATCGGTCACGGGGTTGGCCAGCCAGCGGTAGTAGGGCTGGCGGGCGAGCTTGAGGACCCGGCACGTCACCGTGACGGGGATTCCGTCGTCGGCGAGCTCCTTCACGAGCGGGTAAAGCCTTTTCCCGGCAGGTTCGACTGCGACAGATACGCCGCGGCCCGGCGCAGGACCTCATTCTCCTGCTCCAGCAACCGATTCCGGCGACGCAGGTCCCGCAGCTCAGCCGACTCACCGGTCGTCTTACCCGGTGTGGCCCCGTCGTCGATATCGGCCTGCCGCAGCCACTTCCACAGCGTCATCGGATGCACCCCGAAATCAGCGGCGATCTGCTCGATCGTTACCCCGCCTTCGCGGTTGCGGGCGACCCGGACAACGTCGTCGCGAAACTCCTTGGGATAGGGCCTTGCCATAGTGACATCCTTCCAGCTGCCCACACTGGGCAAGCGATCTCAGGTGTCACCTATTCATGCAGCAGACCCAAGAGCGGCGAGAGGCCCTGGCAGAGTGCGAGTGCCTATCGACTACGGTCGACGGCATGTCTGAAGTCTCCGGTACTGAGCGAATCGACGACGTCGCTGCCGGCGACATCGTCGTAATCGTCCGCGGCTCCTCCGAACGCGCCTACAAAGTGGTGTTCAAGGACGTCACCGACGGCGGGTATGTCGTCACGTTCCAGGACGACGGCGGTGAAACGTTTCAGCTCGATTTCGACGCGGGCGATATCGTCAGGACCTCGTTGCAGTCGAAGTGGGAGTCCGTGCAGAGCCCCACACCGCACGCCGAAAGTTGAGCCGCTCCTCGGCTAACCGCGACCAGTCAATTCGTCGGCCGCAATTTTGCGCTTCCCGCTGCAATTTCCACGTTAGGCTCCTCGATGTCACGGTTCATCCCGCAACAGGAGCTCACCATGAAGGTAGACGAGCAGGGAATTGGCAAAGACGTTAGTCGGCTACGCGAATTCCACGCGTTCGACAAGTTCTCCGAT
>DATFCF010000652.1:0-4356 GCA_035253445.1 Mycobacterium sp. | reverse complement strand
GAGAGCGACGTGACGGTCAACGAGCCAGCCGAACACAGTCGCAATCAGGGCCCACATGAGGAGAATCCCACCGAAGGACGCGACGCGAAACTGCCAGACGATCGTCGTATAGGCGTGCGGCACGAGGGCCGCTGTGGAGAGGCGCACCGGGGCGCCGCGGAGGTCGGCGGCGGACGCGGATTGCAGCTGCAGCGGCTGTGAGGGATCCCGCTGATCTCGAATCGATTCCGTCTTCAAACGTCGCGACGTAGCGAGGATTCCTTCGAGCACCGGTGTTGGCGCGGAGTCGGCAACGACCAGGGCGGGAGCGGCCTGGTTGTCGGGAGCGATCACTGCGTCGGGACTCGGCGGAAACACGAGATACGCGATGGTCACGAGTGCGGCGAAGAGACCGGCGGTCGCGAGGAACCGGGGGGCTGCGTCGAGTCGTTGGCCGATCCAACCCCAGAAGTGGAACACGGCGTAGACCAGCACGACGGACGTGACCAGCAGCAGCAGGTATGAGCCGGTGCGTGTCCCGATTGTGTCGGGGTTGCCGACTGTCGGTGGGTTCGATGGGTATTTCAAACCCGGGATCAGCGAGGTTGCCAGGAACGCTGCGGCTGCGATGCCGGCGGCGCGTCCGAATTCCGTGCGCGAGGCGATCCGGTGCCGCAACAGCGCGAAGGCAACGGCGAATATCACGCCCATGGCGACGCCGAGTATTACGGCGGCGGCGATGCCGCCGAGTAGCTGGGTGCCGCGTCCGAACATGGCGGCGCCTTCGGGCGGAAGCCCGAGGGTTTTGGCGTCCTCCAGTTGCAGCGCGCGCCCGAGCGGGCCTTCAGTGAGCGCCGCTCCGAAGATTCCGGTCGCGGCTCCTGCGATTGCGCCGGCGACGGCGCCGCGCCGGACCAGTGACCAAATGGTGAGCTTCATCGCATGCCACCAACTTGCGGGGCGGCGTGCGGGTACGCCGAACAGAACTGCAAACGAGCTGCGATCAATTTGTGCTCCATCTTCTCGTGGGATTTTGCGTTCGCAGCAGGTTTCCTGACTTCAGATCAACGCTTCTCTGCGCCTTCCCAGCCCGACGGCCAGTGGCGAATCACAGAGTTGCTCCCTGTCACAGTGGCGAGGACCGCGCCGGAATTTCACTCGGCTTCCCTTCGCTGCGTTCCCGATCGTAGCCAGGTGTGCTCGCGCGTTGCTTGGTCAGGAGCCGAGCGTTTGCGCCCATTCAGCGGCGACGGTGGCGTCATAGGGCTGCGTGAACCCGCATCCCCAGGCGAAGCCGCCGTCACCGGACACGAGGAGGCGAGTGCCGGGTTCGAGGGCCACACCGGGGCTGGCGGAGCTGATGGAACCGAGCGTCGAGGCGCCGTTCCGGGTTGTGGTCGTGCCGTTCCCGCCGCGGTACCAGTGGGTGACGTTGAAGGTGATCGTGTCGCCGTCGACGGCCTGGACGGTGCCGTCGAACGCGGCTTCGCGGTGCTTGAGCGTGTCGAGGTTGTACATCTCGACGCAGCTCCCGATGCTGCCGCCGGGTGTGATCGCCGGCTGAGTGGTCGTCGTTGCCGTTGCCTGACGGGTCGTGGGTTGGTTGTTGTCGCGTGTTGCGATCGCGGCGCCGGATGCGGCCAAGACGGCCAGGAGTGCTGCGGCGAGCAGCAGCGGTCGCCGGGTGAGTGTTGTGCGGTTGACCATGGTGATCCTCTCGAACAGTTCGCGTGCCTCGGGGTCCTGCGCGGAGGGCAACGTGTCGGGTCCGATGGGGTCTGCGGCGGTGAGTCGTCGCAGGTCGTTGTCGTGGTCAGGCATCGCTGGCCTCCGTGGTGGTCTGTGTCCGCGGTGACGTCGTTTCTGTCATGAGAAGGCGAAATCTTTTCCGGGCTCGGCTTAGCCGCAACGTGGCTGCGTTCACGCTGCATCCCAGGACGACGGCGATTTCGGAGGGATCGAGTTGTTCCCACGCAGCGAGGCGTAACACTTCTTGGTCGGTCGCGGGCAGCCGGCCGAGCACGGCTCGCACGGCGTCGTCGCCCGTCGATTCGACGTGTCCCGAAGGCAGTGGTTGCTCGGCGAGGCGGGCCTGGAGGCGAACGAATCGTGCGGCGCCCCGCCGCCGGTTGGCGAGCACGCGGCGGGTGAGTCCGTAGAGCCAGGGCAATTCGTGTCCCGCGGGGATGTTGTCGAGGCGACGCCAGGCCGCGGTGAATGTTTCGGACACGACGTCGTCGACGTCGGCGGGGTTGATGCGACGACGGGCGTACGCGTGGACCTGCGTGTAGTGGGCGTCGAACACGCGGCGGAAGCGTTCGGTGTCGGCGTCGGTCACCGGACCGTCACCGAACGTGTGTGGTAGCCCGTCGCGCCGTCCGGTCGGGGCGGCGTCTCATTTGAGGTTTGCACGTCGCCGTGTTTGTCGACGGCGCGCACCGCGACCTTGTGGTCGCCCGGCGTCGCGTCCCACTCGTAGAGCCACTGCACCCATGTGTCGTCGGAGGCGACGTCACCGAGTTGGGCCTCTATCCATGAGCCGTCGTCGACGCGCACCTGGACCGACGCGATGCCTCGGTTAGGTGCCCATGCGACGCCGGCTATCGGGACGCGGCCTGACACCAGCCGCGCTCCTTTTCGGGGCACGTCGATGCGTGATGCGGTCTTGATCGGCGCTTCCTTCGCCCAGCCACGGGGGATCCAGTACGCGTCGAAATCTTCTAGACGAGTGAGTTCGATTTGGCGGAGCCACTTCGTGGCGGAGACGTACCCGTAGAGGCCGGCGACGACGAGCCGGGCCGGGTATCCGTGTCGTTGCGGGAGAACTTCGCCGTTCATGCCCACGGCGACGAGCGCGGTGCGACCGTCGAGGCCAACTGCCGTCGGGAATCCGACGGTGAAGTTGTCCACGGACCGGCCCACGATTTGGGTTGCTTCGCGGCGAGGCTTTGCCCGCTCCAACAGGCCGGCCAGCGGAACTCCCAGCCACGACGCGGTCCCCACCAGGGAGCCGCCGACCTCGTTCGAGACGCATTGCAAGGTGACGGGTTCCTCGACCAAGTCCATGGCGAGCAGTTCGTCATAGGTGACGCGGAAGGGTTTGTCGACGAGTCCGCTGACCTCGAGGGTCCATCGATCCACGTTGACGCGAGGAACGAACAGCGCCGTGTCGATGCGGTAGAAGTCCGCGTTCGGCGTCACGTAGGCGCTGAGACCATCGACGGCGAAGGGTTGGGATGCGGGCACCGGCGTGACGCGTCGCGCCCGCGGTAACACGCGAGCAGCGACGTCTCCTGCCGCGTCGCGCACGACTCGCGCGATCCCTCCCGCGAGCAACGACGCGCCACCGGCCGCTCCGACGAGCCCAAGAAAGGCACGCCGCGAACCGGCACGCACCCGAGGGTCGTCCATCGAGGCCGCGACTGGCGCGGTTGGTGACGCAGCGTCGACGCGTTGCAGGAGCACCCAGGACACGCCGATACCCGCGGCGACGCCCAACACTGCTCCAAAGCCGATCCCGGCCTTGGAGGCGAGCGGGTCCGACAGTCCGGCGGCGAAGCCGACCAAACCGAACGCGGCGAAGCCGATCGTTGCGACCTGGCGGCGCCTGAGCGCGGCGGCACCGAGGGACGAGCCAACGGCGAGCGCGACCACGACGATTCCGATCTCCAACGCCACCTTGTCGTTGGTACCGAACACCGCAACCGCGAGGTCCTTGAGGGGGGCCGCGAACCGGTTGATGAACTGGGTGCCGATCACCTCGAGAAGCGAAGCCCCGTTCGTCGCCGCGACGACTTCGGTAACCGCCAGAGCGGCGGCGGCCGCGACCGCTCCCGCTAGCCGCGCGCGACGACGGGCCGTGTCGGTTTCCATTTGTGACGCTTACCACGACAATGTGTCGTAGTGGCGGCGGTCGGCGCATCTAGGGTGCGGCTGTGGCGCATTCGCACGGCGAACACGGAAATAGCGACCTCGCTATCCCGGAAAGGTTGCGGCGGCTTCTACTCATCGTGCTCGTGCCACCGCTGGTGATCACGGCCCTGGGCGCTGCGCTGTTGTGGCCACGCGGCTCGGGGCCTGACCTCTCCTCCGTTTTCGGCGTGTCGGGCAGCTTGGTGAAAGCGACGGTCACGAGCTTCGATGACCCCGCCTGCGAAGACGCTCTCGATCTTGGTGAGGTCGACGCGGCTGAGTGCACGACCGTGCAGGCCCAACTCACCGAGGGCAGCAACAAGGGACGCCAAGTGTCCATCGACGCTGGCGGCACGATCGAGTCCTTGCACATCGGCAGCAAGATCCTTGTAAACGAAACCGACGACGACGCCTATTACTTCGCCGACTTTCAAAGGGACCGGCCGCTCGTGCTGCTCGTCGTTC
>DATFCF010000651.1:0-4280 GCA_035253445.1 Mycobacterium sp. | reverse complement strand
AGTGTCGCTCGCTAGGCGGGCAATTTCAGTTGTGAGTTGCCGACGCGATGGCTGAACCGCGGTCACCACAACAGCGCCAGCCGACGGCCCGGGGCGTATCGGTAGAGCAGTGCGGCGATCTCGTGCTCGTCGCTCACTCAGGCATGCCGATCGTCCTGGCCTCCAGGTATTCCTTGTAGCCCTCTTCGCCGTTGCGGTATCCCAGGCCACCTTGCTTCGTGCCGCCGAACGGGCTGGTGATCCCGAAGTGGCTCTTTCGACCGCCCGCTCCATGTCGGCCACCGTGCCGTCGGTAGCCTGTCCGGCGACTTGCTCACTCGCCGGATGGATGACGTCGAATTTGGCGCCGCTGCCGGTGAACGGCAATTCACCGTCGATGAGCATCCGCTCGTCACCGGCCAATATGCCCGTCTCGGTCTGCACTCCCGTCATCGAAGACAGCCATACAAATTATGGCCGAAGTGTCAGCTGTTTTGCTTGATCCCAACGGCATGACGCAGCTGCGCCAGGAACTGATCGTCGTCGTCGCTGCGCACGATGTAATGGGACACCGCAATGCGAATTGCGGTGGCCGCCTTGACCGCTGCGTTGGGTCCGGTCATCAGCCGCTGCAGGCGCGCGCGCATCACCGGGATGACTTCGGCCAGTCTGGCGATGGTCACCTCGGGCTCGATGTCGACGACGCGGACCCCGGAGTAGGACTGTTGGTACTCGACGATGAACCTCAGCGCGGCGTCGAGTTTGTGGGTGCCGCGAAGACCTGCGGTCGCCTTGCTCATTCCGCGGTCGAACTGGTGCCGTTCGAAGAGTCCGAATGCATCGAGAAGCTCCGCTTTGGACGCGAACCACCGGTACAGCGTTGGTCGCGAAACGCCGGCCTGCAACGCGACCTCGGACAGGCTGAGCTTGGTCTGCCCGCTGCGCTTGAGCACCTCGGAGGTGGCCACAAGGATGCGCCGCCGTGTCGAGGTGTCATCCTCGACGGCGGCTGCTTCGCGCCCTGCGGCCGATTGCTGTTCCACTCCTGAAGCCTTACAAACTCGGGCGCGATTGCGACGTTGTCATTCGGTCACCAGATCGTAGTTCACAGCGCACTTCAGAAGCCTCACGGTGTCGTGATCGTCGAAGCGCCGCGACGCTGCGCCGCAGCCCTTCCAAAGCGCTTGCATGTCGCCCATACCGGCGGTGGTCGACGCTGCCACGTACGCATACAGCGCTTCAACGGTGCAGATTGGTAATTGCCCAGGGAACGAAGACCACCGGCTGAGACGCTGTATTGCATCGGAACCGGATCATTCCGTCCGCTGGACGCGGTGTGAGCGTGTCTACCTGATCCAGCCGCGGCGGCGCAGCCACCAGTCGCGAGCGACTGCGACGACAATGATCAGCGCGAATCCGATGAGGAAGAAGTCCTCGACGTGGCCGACGTGGTTACCCCGCAGCATCAGCAGCAGAAACCCTGCCGCCAGCAACCCACCGATGTGTATCAGCCGGTGGTTCTCCTTCGACCAGCCCCATTGCGCGGACGGCACATCCTCGACGTCGACGTCGGTGCGTCGTTCCACTTCGGTGCTGGCCACGGCTTCTCCTCGCGGTTGGGTGCGCTCTGCGGCCAATTCTGGCATAGCTCTACTACGCACCGCCGTACACCCGCCGTCACACTGTTGACAGCGCCAACCGAAGGGCGACATATGGAGTTTTGGTCCGGCTTGCTGTGGCGCGGCGACTGGGTGTCCGGGAGCGGGCAGTATTACCGAGTGCCCGAATTGCTGATCGAACCGCACCCACGGACGCCGGCGCCGATCCTGTGCGAGCGGTTCGCCGATAAGATCATCGCCGAGGTGCGCACGTGACGTATCCGCGGGACATGGTCGGTTACGGGCCGAACCCGCCCCACCCGCACTGGCCGGGCGGGGCGAACATCGCGATCCAATTCGTCCTCAACTACGAAGAGGGCGCGGAAAGCAGTGTGCTGCACGGTGATCCGACTTCAGAGGGTTTTCTCTCCGAAATCGTTGGTGCACAGCCATTTCCGAACCGCCATATGAGCATGGAATCGCTCTACGAATACGGGTCGCGGGCAGGGTTGTGGCGGGTGCTGCGGGTGTTCGACCGCCGTGGGCTGCCGTTGACGATCTTCGGCGTGGCGATGGCGCTCGCGCGTAATCCTCAGGCGGTTGCGGCGTTTCAGGCTCGCGGCGACGAGATCGCCTGCCACGGCCTGCGCTGGGTGAGCTATCAATTGGTGGAACCCGAGGTCGAGCGTCAGCATCTGGCCGAGGCGGTGCGGTTGATGACGGAGCTGACCGGTGAGGCGCCGTTGGGCTGGTACACCGGCCGCGATTCCCCGCACACCCGGCGGCTGGTCGTCGAACACGGCGGATTCCTCTACGACTCGGATTCATACGCCGACGACCTGCCGTACTGGACGGCTGTCGACGGTGTCGACCATTTGGTGGTGCCCTACACGCTGGACACCAACGACATGCGATTCGCCATCGCAAGCGGCTTTCCCAGTGGCGACGAGTTCTTCACCCACCTGCGTGATGCATTCGACGTGCTGTATGCCGAAGGCGCGTCGGGTTCTCCGAAGATGCTGTCGATCGGCCTGCACTGCCGGCTGATCGGCCGGCCCGCGCGCACGGCAGCGCTCGAGCGTTTCCTCGACCATGTGCAGTCGCATGACAAGGTGTGGATCGCACGCCGCGTCGACATCGCGCGGCACTGGATCGAGCACTTTCCTCCGGGCTAGGCCACATCGCGGATATCGTTGGCTCTGTGGCTGATTCGTTGGACGATGCGGTCCGGGACATGGTGGAGTGCCTGTACGGGGTGATAGACCGGCGGGACTGGTCGCGGGTCGAGGCAATGGTCTCGTCGCGGCTGGTTATCGAAGTCGGCAGTTCGGTGCCGATCGGTTGGGATGAATGGCGCGCCAACCTGGAGGTGTTGTATCGCGGGTTTCCCGACGGCCGCCACGTCATCGAGGAAGTCCTCGTCGACGGTTCCCATGGCATATCGCGATCCCGGTTCACCGGTACCCACACCGGCGAGTTCCACGGCCTGGCGCCCACTGGCACCAAGGTGTCGGCGGGCGTGATCCACATCGACCGGTTCCAGGGCGACATGCTCGTCGCACACCGCGGCCAGATCGACATGTACGGGCTATTGCAGCAGCTCGGAGGCATCGAGACACCCCCTGCGTCAACCTGACACTTGCGGTGACATCAATGTGATGTCACCATGACGTCATGGATTTGCAGCCGTATGTCGAAGCGGTCCGGCACGAGCTGAACGTCGCCGCCGCAGCCGGAGGGCCGGAAGCGGCCGAGCTCGCCGAGAGGCTCACCGCGCCGCTGGAGTCGGCGATCCGACTCACCCTGCTGGAAGCCCTCTCTGAGGGCGCCGAGCTGATCACCCGCGAGCTCGCACCCGGTTCGGTGGAGGTGCGGCTGCGTGGCCGGGACCCAGAGTTCACGTTGACACCGGCCCCGGCCGAGCCAGACGACGCGCCGCCACCTGCGACACCGGAATTCGACGACGACGGTGGCACCTGGCGCGTGACGCTGCGACTTCCGGAAAGCTTGCGGACCGCAGTGGATTCGGCGGCGCGTGGCGCCGGCCTTTCGGTGAACGCGTGGATGGTCCGCGCGATCGCAGGCGCGCTCGGCGCCGGTCAAACCCGACGGCGCCACGACGGGCCGTCCGACAAGTCCTTCAGCGGCTGGGTCCGCTGAACCTCAACGACAGGAGAAAACGATGCCCACATTCGACACACCCGAACCGATCCTGGCCCACGTCGAGTTGGTCGCCGGATCCGTCAGCCTCACCGCAAGCGATCGAAAGGACACCGTCGTCGAGGTCCGGCCCCGCGATCCGTCACGGTCCTCCGACGTCAAAGCGGCTGAGCAGGCGCGAATCAATTACAGCAACGGCAAGCTCGCCATCGCGGCCGGCAAGAAGTACATCTCCATCGGCCGCGGCGGAGCCGTGGACATCGATATCACCCTGCCGTCGAGCTCTCGGCTGGAGACCGCCTCGGTCTCCGCCGACGTACAGGCAGGCGGCGTCCTCGCCGAATGCAAGTTGTCCACCGTCAGCGGCGACCTGCGAATCGACGCTGTAGACGGAAACGTCAAGGCGGACAGCGTATCCGGTGACATCGCGGCGCAGAGTGTCACCGGTAACGTGGCAGTGTCGACGGTCTCGGGAAATGTGACGATCGATCACCTCGAGGGCGACGTGAAGTTCCAGGCGGCCAGCGGCGGACTGACGATCGG
>DATFCF010000650.1:0-5190 GCA_035253445.1 Mycobacterium sp. | reverse complement strand
TGACATCCAAACCGGTGACCACCCCGTTGTGCGCGAAGACCCGGTTGTCCTGCAGGAACGGATGGGTGTTGCGCATTTCAAGCGCCGCGCTCGACGAATAGCGCACGTGCGCGATGAACGTCGTGCCGGTGAGCTCGTGGGCTTCCGTCGCGAAGTCGCTGTCCTGCCACGCGGCGACCGGTTCCTTGTGCACCACCGGCTTACCGTCGGCTTCGAACACTCCCAGCCCGGTGCCGTCGGGATTGCGCCTGCTTTGTTCGACGAGGTTGTCGGGCGCGTCCAGCAGCCAGAACGTCGCAGTCACCACCCGACGGCCGGCGTGCAGACCGAACAACCGGCACATGTCAGCGCGCCATCGCCGATGGTGCGGCGGGAAACAGCCACATGGCCCGATGGTAGCGGCGCGGCGAAGGGAGCGAAATGACCGCGGGGCCGAGCAGTTCTATACGGACGCGAAAACTGTTGCGGTGGACGATGTTCCGGCCCCTGAATCCAACCCCACTCGTCGCGAGCGGGGCCGTGCGCGATTCTGCTCGCCTCAAAGCGACAATCCAGCGACACGCATCACGCCGACGCGATTGTCGCTGCACAGTCGCGCGGAGGCGGGCAATTCTGATGGTGGACGCGCCCGGCCTGCCCGTGCCCGCTAGCGCAACCGCGGCGCGGCCTTGCCGCTGATCAGCGGCAGGTCGAGATACGTGACGATGCCCGGCTCGGCCGCGCACACCGCCGGAACGGAATTGACCAGATGCGCCGCGGTCGCGACGATGCCGGAATTGCTCTTCAAGCCTTCCTCGACCGTCTCGGGTTGAAATCCCTTGATGGTGACGGAGAAGTCCGGGTTACCGCGGACCTCCATCTCGTAGCGTTCGCCTGCCGGGCCGAATGTCCATGCGGGATCGAGGTTTTCCTGCCCCATCAGCCAGTTCACCGTGACACGGACGACGGGCTCACCGTCGACGAGCGCCTCCCAGTGGAAGCGTCGGCCTGCGACCTGTCCCGGCTCGATGGTGCCGATGGGTGAGTCGATGGGCGCTGTTGCGACCGCAATCTCCTGCGACGAGCGCACCGTCGGATCGGCCCGAAACCCGATCTTGTCCACACACATTCGGACCGCCTGGATGAAGCCGCCGTCGAGCAGCTTCTGCATCGGCCCGCTCAGCGCCTTGTCGGGCGTACCGCCGAACCCCATCACATGGCGCACCACGTCGGGGGCGTCGTAGGTGCGCAGGTCGGAGAACTCCTCGGCGCGAACGAATGTCACCCCGGTCGCCATCACTGAGAACAGCAACGGGAACTTCTCGCTGATGCCGCCGGGGGCGATGCCCGTGCCGTGCAGCGTCGCGTTTCCCTCCAAGGCGGCCGCCCGAAGCGGCGCAGCCTCCTTCTTGCCGGGATAGAACCAGCCGACCGGTGTGACGACGTTCTTGCCGGACCGCAACAGCGCCGCGACCTCATCGGCGTTGGGCAGCAGCGGCGTGTAGAGCACGGCGTCGGCGTCGATTGCCAGAATCTCGTCGACGCTGTTCGTCGCCGTGACCCCGATGGGTTCGATGCCGAGGATCTCGCCGACGTCCTTGCCTGCCTTGTCCTTCGAATGCACCCAGCATCCAGCCAGCTCGAGGTCCGGGTGTTCCAGCACACCGTTGATGGCCGCGACGCCAACCCCACCTGTCGCCCACTGCACGACCCGCAAGCCCATGTCGCCTCTTCCTGCAAACACAAAACTAGAACACGTTCTACTCCGGTCTACACCACTTCCCGGTGGTTGCGGGTGACAATGGGCCCGATGACCGAGAACAAGATCGGGTTCGGCGTGCTGGGGCCGTTGCAGATGACGGTTGACGGCACCCCGGCATCGCTGGGCACGCCGAAGCAGCGGGCGGTGCTGGCGATGCTGGTGATGAACCGCAACCGGCCGGTCTCGACGGATTCGTTGATCACCGCGGCGTGGGAAGAATGGCCGCCTGCGGAAGCCCGGGCCAGCCTGCACTCGTATGTCTCGAACCTGCGCAAGCTGCTGAGCGCGGCGGGTGTGGACCCGAAATCGGTGTTGGTCAACGCGCCGCCGGGTTACCGGCTCAACGCGGCGGACACCGTTTGCGATATCGGCCGATTCGTCGCCGAGAAGGCCGCGGGTGTGCACGCCGCGGCGGCCGGGCGGTTCGAAGAAGCCAGCCGCCACTTGACCGCAGCGTTGGCCGAATGGCGCGGACCCGTGCTCGAGGACCTGCGCGACTTTCAGTTCGTCGATGCATTCGCCACCGCGCTGACAGAGGACAAGGTGGTGGCGCACACCGCCCGCGCGGAAGCCGAAATCGCTTGCGGGCGCGGCTATGCCGTCATCGGTGAACTCGAAACGCTGACGGTCGAACATCCTTACCGGGAGCCGCTGTGGGCGCAGCTGATCACCGCCTATTACGTGGCCGAGCGTCAGTCCGAGGCGCTCGACGCCTACCAGCGGCTGAAAACCACTCTCGCCGACGACCTGGGCATCGATCCGGGACCGACGGTGCGCGCCCTGCACGAGAAGATCCTGCGGCAGGAGTCGTTGGACGTGAAGAGGGCCGCGAGGACCGTGGCCGCCCACACCGTGCACGACATCGCCATGCGCACCTCGGTCAGCGCGTCGTCGGCGATGGCCAGCCTGCGCTCGTCGTCCGGACGGGTCTATCCGTTGCGGGCCACCGCCACCAGGATCGGGCGCCTGGACGACAACGACATCGTGCTCGACGACGCCAACGTCAGCCGCCACCACGCCGTCATCATCGACACCGGCACCAGCTTCGTGATCAGCGATCTGCGGTCGGCCAATGGAGTCGACGTTCGGGGTGAGCGAATTCGCGGCACCGCGACCCTGTCCGACGGTGACCACATTCGGATCTGCGCCCACGAGTTCACGTTCGAGATAGAGCAACGTCCGGCGTAGCGCGGCATTAGGGTGTGTTCGCGCAGCAAAGTTTTCCAAAAAGCATGCCGAGGAGCTACCCGATGAGCGACACCGGTGGGGAATCACGCGTTGGTTCCCAGGTCGGCCCGTATCGCCTGCGGCGGCTGCTCGGCAAGGGTGGCATGGGTGAGGTATACGAGGCCGAAGACACCGTCAAAGACCGCATCGTCGCGCTGAAACTGTTACCCGAGTCGGCTTCCCACGATCCGGTGTTCCGCAAGCGGCTGCAACGGGAGGCACACTCGGCGGGGCGGCTGCAGGAACCGCACGTGGTACCGATCCACGACTACGGCGAGGTCGACGGGCTGCTCTACGTCGACATGCGCATGATCGACGGCACCGACCTTCGCAAGGTGCTGAAGCGATTTGGGCCGATGACGCCGGCGCGGGCGGTCGCGATCGTGCGCCAGATCGCTTCGGCGCTCGACGCCGCGCACGAAAGCGGTGTGATGCACCGCGACGTCAAACCCGAGAACATCATCCTCACCCGCGACGACTTCGCCTACCTGGTCGACTTCGGCATCGCCAACGCCGCCACCGACGAGAAGCTCACCGAACTGGGCACCGCCGTAGGCACCTACGCGTACATGGCGCCGGAGCGGTTCACCAACGACGAGGTGACCTATCGCGCCGACGTTTACGCGCTCGCGTGTGTGCTGCACGAATGCCTGACAGGAGCGCAGCCGTATCCCGGTGACAGCGTCAGCGTGGTGATCACCGCGCATTTGATGCAGCCCATCCCGAAACCCAGCGAAGACCGGCCCGGGATCCCGGCCGCGTTCGATCAGGTGATCGCCCGCGGCATGGCCAAGAAGCCAGAGGAGCGCTACGCCAGTGCGGGTGACCTGGCGATGGCCGCTAACGCCGCGCTGACCGCCCGCGACCAGGATCAGGCCGCGACCATCCTGCAGCGCAGCCAGCACGCCACGATGCCGGGCACGGCGACGCCCGCGGAACCGCCCGCTTGGCCCATCCACCAGACGCCGCCTCCGACACCACCACCTACCCCGCCCCCGATGCACCAGTCGACCCCGACGCCGGCTGGCCGGCCGGTCGCGTTCCACACACCGCCCCCTCCGACGACTGGTCCGCCAAGCGGACCGATGTGGACCGCACCGCCTGCGCCGCCGCGTCCGCCCGGGCCGCCCTCACGCAAGAAAACCCCGTGGATCCCGATCGTGGCTGCTGTCGCAGTGTTCGCGCTCGTCCTTGGCGCGTTGGGGATCTGGTTCCTGGTCAAACCGGACGACTCGTCGTCGACGGGCATGCCGACGAGCACGACGACGACCGAAGCTACAACCGACGATGGGCCCACTGAAACCACTCGACGAACTCCTCGAACCACGACGCCGACCGTGGACCCGGAGTCGTTCGATGCGAAGCTGCTGGGCTTGCTGCCGCGTGGCTACGACGAGGGCGTGTGCCAGCCGGTGCACCCCCCGGTCCTTGGCGCCCTGGCCACGGTCGACTGCGGCGCGGCAGGGCCGACCGGCGGCCCCACGACCGCCCGATATTCGATGTTCGCCGATCAGGCAACGTTGGACACAGCCTTCGACCAGGTGATCACCCCGTACTCGCCAATGCTGCGATGCCCGAACAGCGATCTCGATTCACCGACCACGTGGCACTACACCGACACGCCGGACACCGTCGCAGGCCGCATCGCCTGCGGCACGTACAAGGACAAACCCGGCGTGACCTGGACCAAGAACGCGGACCTGCTGCTGGGCGACGCCCTTGGCCAAAACCTCGACGACGTACACAACTGGTGGCTGAAGTTCGGCTGATTTTCGGCTGAGTTTGCAGCTGCGGAGCAAGGCCGTCCGCCTGCCAAGAATCTTTCAAGAATCCCCCAAGGGCCCTGTCGGACTCTGATGTCAGCCCGGAAGACAACCGGAAAAGAACTGACACAAGGAGTCCAATGAACGCCACGCATCGCTTCACCAAGTTCGCCGGCACCGCGCTCGTCGCGGGCGGCCTTGGGCTTGCCGCGCTTGCCACCGCAGGCACCGCCGGCGCGATCAGCTCGGCTGACGACACCTTCCTCGCCGAGATCAGCGCCGAGGGCATCACCTACGACAGCCCGAGGGCCGCGGTGCTGGCCGCGCGCGACGTGTGCTTTGCCATCGACGAGGGCGCGGATCCCGTGGACCTCGGCATGGAGATCATGGAGGAATCCGACCTGACCACCGACCAGGTTGCCGTCTTCGTCGTCGCCTCGGTGGGCAACTACTGCCCCG